>CAWUMP010000022.1:0-16230 GCA_963923385.1 uncultured bacterium
CCTCACCGAGTCGTGTATCGGGCACACCAACGACTTGCGCGATCTTGATATCGGGGTGTCCGAGCAAAATTTCTTCGATCTCGGCAGGCGCAACATTTTCACCGCCCACACGAAACACTTCTTTCAACCGCCCGACCATGCGTAAACGACCCTGCGTATCCAATACACCCAAATCGCCGGTGCGCAACCAACCGTCAGCACCGAGTGCTTTGGCCGTTTGTTCTGGGTCGTTGTAATAGCCGCGCATCACATTCCAACCACGCACTTGAATTTCACCGGCTTGCTCAGGCCCAAGGATCTGCCCCTGCGGATCAACAATACGCAGCTCGATACCCGCGTGCGGATGAGCACGTCCCGCAATACGAACTTCTTGCGGATCATCACAGTCACTGAGAACCACGTTCGGTGAAGCCTCCGACAAACCGTACGCCGCACAAATGCCTTTTGCCCCCATCACCGAAATAATGCGTCGCATGGTCTGCGGACCCGCCGCAGCCCATCCACCGCGTAAATATAATTTTTCTGCATCAAAGTCTGGATGCCCCATCAGTAACTGGAAGATGGTGTCGTTTCCCGAGGTTAACGTGCAGCGCTCCTCTGACAGCATCCGAAGCGCCGCACCCGCTTCAAAAGTCGGCAAGGTCACCAAACAAGCACCACTTACCAAAGCCACTAACGCCGACAACGTGGATCCACCCACATGAAAAAAAGGTCGGCAGTTAAAGTATCGATCATCTGCACGCACACCCATACGCGTGGCTGCAGCAAATGCATTACGCAACATATTGTCATGCGTGAGTAGCACCCCTTTCGGATACGCGGTCGTGCCCGAAGTAAATTGCATCAACAAGTCATCGTTTGGCGCCACACCCTCGGCAAAAGATGGATCCCAAGTGCCCGCAGGTAACGCACGGTCGATGTTCACGCAACGTTCCAGTAACGGGCACGCACTCGCAGCTTCGGCAACCATCGAAGCAAAGTCGATCCCTAAAAATTGCGCGGTGTAAAACACCGCCTTGCAATCGGCACGACGTAAACAATCAGCGAGCTCGCTGGTTTTAAATCGTGTGTTCACTGGCACAGTCACACATCCCATCAGCGCTGCGGCATAAAACAACGTGAGCCACTGTGCGCCATTCCCCATCAAAATCGCCACATGATCACCACGACGTAATCCAAGCGCATGTAAGCCCGCGGCAGTGACTTGGACATGTGCATGTAGTTGCGCCCATGTCCAACGCGATGCAGTACAAACGAACGCTTCATCTTGAGCCCGTGTGTGCGCTTGTAACGCCAACACCGTGGCTAAGGTTTGCGCCGACCAATCCAATGCAGTTGGTTTAGATGTCAACGCAGATGCGGTGGTCACGATGCTTTACCAAAGGTATCAATTTGACGACGCCAATCGGCACCTGCAAGATTTTCTTCGATGGCTTGCAGCTCGATTTGTAAGGCCGTTTGTGGTGATTGCTCGATACCTTGATCGATGCAACGCTTTGCCAAAGCCAAAGACTTGGCAGGTGCAGTCACAATACGTTGCGTCATCTCGTGCAATGCAGACTCCAATGTATCGGCTGGAATCAATCGCGTCACAAAGCCGTACAGCAAAGCCTCTTGTGCACTCAACGTTCGACCGGTAAACATCAAATCTTTGGCCAAGCGTTTTCCCAGAATGCGCGGTAACCGTTGGGTGGCGCCCACGGTCCCCCACAAAGCTTCTGGGGTTCGAAACGATGCAGAGGGTGTGGCCACGATAAAGTCACACGCGGCAGCAATCTCTACACCAGAACCCACTGCCGCCCCCTCCACCACTGCGACCACTGGCTTCGGAATCGACTCGATGGCCGCGTAAGCGGCAAACGCATTTTGTCGGCGCGCTCGCACCGCCGCTTCATCCATGCCTTGGCGTTCTTTTAAATCCGCACCGGCGCAAAACACCGCACCGCGCGCACGTATCAACACCATATGTATATTCGTCTGATCAGTTGCTTGCGCTGCAGCTTGACGTAATGCATCACACAGCGCCATGTTCAGCGCGTTACGTGCCGCAGGGCGATCTAGCCAGAGCGTCAACACGCCATCAATCAACGTCTCATGTAACGGCGATCCGGGTGGCGTCATAACACCTTCAGTGCGCGTAATTGCGCAATTTTTTCTGCATCGTAAGACAGCATCTCACGCAAAATGATATCGGTATGTTCACCCAAGGTTGGCGGACGTCCCACCGCAGGATCTTCAAACCCCTGAAACTTATAAGGTAAACCCAATCCCTTAAATAAACCGACGCCAGGATAATCAAAGGTACCGACCAAGCCCCGTGCAGCCACGTGTGGGTCTTGCAAGATGTCGGCCACCGAATTGACCGGACCGATCGGCACATCGGCGGCATCGAGTAAGGCGATTAACTGCGCCCGCGTTAATGCACGGATGGTCTGCGTGAGTTGTGTCATCACTTCATCCCGATGCGCTACGCGCTTTGCATTATCAGCAAAGCGCGGATCCGCACCCCACGCTTGTAACCCCAATGCTTGGCACAGCGGGCCCCAATGCTGATCACTTGCGGTGATGTGTGCGTACCGATCATCCGCACACAAAAAAGTGGCGGTTGGCACACGGCCTGGATGCTCGGTCCCCAGGCGCGGCGGTACTTCGCCTAAGGCAAACCAACGCGCGGCCGCTAACGTCAATAACGTGACTTGTGCATCTAACATCGAAAAATCGACGTACGCGCCACGACCAGTTTGCGTTCGACCTTGTAAGGCAGAAAGAATGGCGATGGCCACCCATAAACCCGAAGTCAAATCGGCAATCGGTAAACCTGGTTTGACCGGGCCGCCGCCTTTTTCACCCGTCAAGCTCATCAGCCCGCCCATCGCTTGAAAGACGGTGTCGTAGCCTTTTTTGTTGGCGTACGGTCCAGTTTGACCAAAGCCCGTGCACGAGAGCATCACCAAACGCGCATTCAATGCACTGAGTGTGGCGTAGTCCAATCCATAACGTGTCAACGTACCGACCGGAAAATTCTCGATCACCACATCCACTTTGCTTGCCAACGCACGAATGACGTGTTGCCCTTCGGGATGGCGCAGATTCACCGTCATCGATCGCTTCGAACGATTACAAGCAAAGTAATACGCGCTATCAACCCGAAGTTGCGGCTCAAATTGCCGCGTTTCATCACCGTGACCTGGCTGTTCAACCTTAATGACTTCCGCACCCAACTCAGCCAACACCATACTGGCAAATGGGCAAGCCAATACGCGCGACAGATCTAAAATTTTTAAGCCAGCGAGCGGTTGCATCAGCGTAACAATAACAAAGTAATCCCACCCAGTACCAAGAGCGCACCACCCAGCGTACGCCAAGTGAGCGCTTCGCGATTGCGATAAATAAACACGCTCACCGGAAACACCAGCAATGGTGTGGTGTGCGTCACCAACGCAGCCAACGCAATTTCAATATGCGCCATCGCAGCAACCAAAAAAATACCGCCCCAAGCGGTGGCAATTCCACTGATGGCATACAACAGCATCCCGCGTCGATCCCCTTTGAGCAAATCACGCAACACACGCAAGAGTTTTCGGGTGGTGATCAGCTGCAAGACCAACCCCGTACCTGATCCGATGGCGGAGGCAAGAATCGGCTCAGCCCACTCTCGCATGCCCAAACCGCGTAAGCCATTGCTCGCGCCAAATCCTGCAATGGTCAATATTCCAATCAACATGCCGCGATGTATTAAACGACGATCCGCCTGCGCAGTGAGGCTTGTCTCTGTAGACGGTGGTTGCGTAAACCATAAACCAAACATCACCACGGCCATGAGGATCAGTTCAAAGGCACCCAAACGCTCGCCAACCAAGGCCCACGCTGCAATCATCGAAAACACCGGGGTACATGAATGCAACACACTGGCGCGAGCCGGCCCAAGCAATCGCACCGTGTCAAACATCAAACGACGGCCGAGATACGTGCCCACAAAACCAGAAAACGCATAAATCCAAGCCCCGTTCCAATGCCAGCTAAACAGGCGTTGAGTAAGCGTGAGATCAGCGGCAAACGCCAATAACGACACGACAACATTGATGGCCAGCGCAATCAAAAAGCCCTGCTCGATGGGCATACGCACCACGGCATGCCGCGAGACCAAAATATTGGTCCCAAAGCCCAACATCGAGAGCAACGCTAAAGTGACACCCATGGCACGCAGCATACGGGGCATTGACGCGCCATGCCACGCATCGCATTTCGCAGCGCGAACACAAACAGAGGGCTGTTCAATGCATCAAGCGCGTCACGCGTGCGCTTGGGCTAACATGGCGACTCTTTCCTCTTGTTTGGCACGCACCATGGCCCTGCCCCAACTGCTCAAAGATCAACTGACTTTACCGGTGATTGGTTCACCCTTATTTATCATCTCCAACCCGGATTTAGTCATCGCGCAATGCACTTCAGGGATTGTTGGATCTTTTCCTGCACTCAATGCACGGCCTGCCGATCAGCTGGCCGTCTGGCTAGAGCGCATTACGCGTGAGCTCGCAGCATTTAAAGCAGCCCATCCCGATCGTCAGGTGGCACCGTTCGCGGTCAATCAAATCGTGCACGCATCCAACGATCGGCTACAACACGATTTAGATGTCTGTGCGCAATTTAAAGTCCCACTGGTCATCACCAGTTTGCGTGCACCTCACGAGGCCATCAATGCGGTGCATGCATGGGGTGGATTGGTTTTTCACGATGTCATTAGCGTTCGGCACGCTAAAAAAGCACTTGAAGCGGGTGTCGATGGTTTGATTTTGGTTTGTGCAGGTGCTGGTGGACATGCCGGCGCGCTATCGCCATTTGCCTTGGTCTCTGAAGTACGCAAGTTTTACGATGGTCCGATTATTTTGTCGGGCGCGATTACACGCGGTGAACACATCCTCGCCGCGCAAGCCATGGGCGCTGATTTAGCCTATATGGGCACGCGCTTCATCGCCACACCAGAAGCCAACGCGGTGCAAGCATATAAACAAATGATTGTGGATTCCAGTGCGCAGGATGTTGTGTATTCCAATCTATTTTCAGGCGTGCTCGGTAATTACCTTCGCGGCAGTATTGAACGCGCGGGGATGGATCCAGACCAGTTACCGCAAGCTGATAAAAGCAAGATGGCGTTTGGCTCAGATCGCGACACCAAAAAAGTTTGGAAAGATATCTGGGGTGCGGGCCAAGGCGTAGGTAACATCGATGCCATTGAACCGGTCGCCGACATCGTCAAGCAACTTAAACACGATTACGACTTAGCACGTCAGCGCATCCGCGGCCTATAAAAAACGCATCGCGCGATGGCTTAGTTGCGACCAGCCGTTGCACGGCGGCTATTCTTTTTTGTCGATGCCTTTTGACTAGAAGCCCCACGACCTGATCGCGGACCAATATCGGACTGAACTATTTTTTTTCCGTCCACATACACATCGGCCAAAATTCGGCCGTAACGATCACGCCCCCAACGCTTGATGTGTACATTGCCTTGATCTAGCTTGGCTTGTAAGGCTTGGCGTTGTTTTTCTGCATTTGGTGTACCACGCTCAGCCGCGTAGACATTCCGTAAACGGACACGCTCTTTGCCACAACGCACCGTGTCTCCGTCGATAGCACGACATTGCAACGCCCATGCCGAAGTGCAGAACATCAATCCCGCGCACACCAAGACAAACCCTTGGCGAAGCGCAGTGAACTTTGCTCGAGATAAGACCAGACTTGGCATTGATTGACCTCCGATCAGCACCGCAACATCGCTTGCGTGCGTCTTTTAACGTATCACCACCACTAGGCCGCACCACCCAGTACTTCCCAACGTTCTAATAAAGCAAGTAACGCACTCTCGATGGCCACGGTACGCGCTTGTAAAGCAAGCGCTGCTTTGGGGTCATCGCGGTACAAATTTGCATCCGATAAACGAGTCGCGATCTGCGCTTGCTCTTGCTCGAGGGCTGCAATTTGATCAGGAATTTGTGCCAACTCACGCGATTCTTTGTAACTAAGTTTACGTGAGACTGGGCGTGCAACAGGGGCCGATGCAGTCGATGGCGCGGCAGATTTTTCAGTCGCTGCGGGCCGTGTTTCTGTGCGAGCCTTTGCGCGCTTCCAGTCCTCGTATCCACCGGCATACTCACGCCAAACGCCGTTGCCTTCGCTCACGATCGATTGCGTGACGACGTGATCAATAAAACTACGGTCATGGCTAACTAAAAATAATGTGCCTTTAAAATCTTGCAGTAAGCCCTCGAGTAGTTCGAGGGTATCAATGTCTAAATCATTGGTGGGTTCATCTAGTACCAAGACATTGGCTGGACGCGCAAATAGTCGCGCAAGCAACAAGCGATTACGCTCGCCGCCGGAGAGCGATTTGACCAACGCTTTAGCACGCTCTGGTGCAAATAAAAAATCACCGAGATACCCAATGATGTGTTTGCGCACACCACCGTTCTCGACAAAATCTGCCCCCGGGTGAATCGTGTCAGCCAGTGTTGCCTCCTCATCTAAGACCTCACGAAACTGGTCAAAATACGCAACCTCCATGCGCGTACCACGCTGCACCGTGCCTTGATCGGGTTGTAGTTGACCAAGGATCAAACGTAATAAGGTGGTTTTCCCGCAACCGTTGGGACCAATCAAACCCACCTTATCCCCACGCAAAATACGACAAGAAAAATCCCGCACTACCGGCTCACCACCATAGCCTTTAAACACATGCTCCAGCTCGGCCACTAACTTTCCAGAGCGATCCGCTTCCGCCAGACCCAGCTTGACCTGCCCGACACGCTCACGGCGAGCCGCACGCTCTAAGCGCAGCGCCTCTAAACGCAACACGCGACCTTCATTACGCGTGCGACGTGCTTCAACACCTTTGCGTATCCATGCTTCTTCTTGCGCAAGTACTTTATCGAACTTACGTTGTTGCATCGCTTCGGTGGCCAGCGCCTCCGCTTTGCGTGTTTGCCAGACTGAAAAATTTCCTGGATACGCACTCAAATGGCCGCGGTCAAGCTCAATAATTTGATTGGCGACCGTATCTAAAAATTGTCGATCATGGGTCACAAACAAGACACTACCGGCGTGCGCTTTCAACACACCTTCGAGCCATTCAATCGATTGAATATCCAAATGATTGGTTGGCTCATCCAATAACAACACATCTGGTTCAAGCACCAAGGCGCGGGCCAAGGCCACACGCTTTCGCAAGCCACCGGATAACATATCGACTGTCATCGAGGCGCGTTCTCCATCCAAACCCAAACGAGACAACGTACTTTCAATCCGATGTTGCAGCGTCCATCCATCGCCTGCTTCAAGCGCTGTTTGCGCGCGATGTAAACGTTCTGCACACGTTGGGTCGTCATGTTGTTCTGTAAATGCTTGCAGCGCGGCGTGATACTCCAACAACAAGCGCTGACCTGCACCCAATCCTTCTGCAACGGCGGCATACACACTTAAGCCATCAGTGAATACGGGTTCTTGGGCAACCACCGCTAACTTTAAACCGGGCGCGCGCCATACGGTGCCTTCATCCGGTTGCGACAAACCTTCAATCACGCGCATTAAACTGGATTTGCCCGTGCCGTTTCGACCAATCAAGCCCATGCGTTGACCAGGTTCGATCACCAAATCGACGTGATCAAGTAAGGGCACGTGACCGTAGGCCAAGCTCACTCCAGACAATTGCAATAAAGGCATCAGCGACTCAGAATAAAGATTAACGAGGTGGCACGCGTAGCGCGTTGACAAACTCCATCAACAAACGATTAAAGCGTGTTGGCGAATCGGCAAATAACGCATGCCCAGTCTCACGAAACACCGCAATTTTTGTTGCCGGACGCGCCTGCTTTAAGTGTTGGGCTTGCGCAGAAAACTGTGGTGTGACTGCGTACATTAAGGGCACAGACACCTGCCGTGTAATTTCACGCCAATGGGTGCGCGGTAAGTGTGAAGGAAATAATTGCAGGCTATCTTCTAATTGCATGCGCTGCGCTTGAGTCAGTAACTCCAGACGTTCATCGCTGGTGTGCGAGCGCCCAAATATGCCATCGATAAAACGCCGTAAGGTGGCCTCACGATCCGAGCGCAGTTCATTGAGAAATGTACTGCCACTGGGCGGTGGTGGATCTTCACCGACCGAGCTATCTACCAACACAATTCCACGTACGTTGCTTGGCGCATGTCGATGCCACATGTGTAGGCTCTCGAGTGCACCCAACGACCAACCTACGAGCACGACGTTGGGGTAGGCTTGAATAAATTCACGCACATCATCGGCGCGACGATCGATGCCATAACCTTGACTTGGTACCTCGGATTCGCCTTGACCTCGAGGATCCAGTGCCACCACATGGAACAAGGTGCTCAATTCGTGGAGTTGCAATCGCCACACGCTCGCTGGCATCGACCAACCAGTGACGAGTGCAAGCACCGGCGTGCCCTGCTTGGGAGATCCGCTCTGCAAGAAAGATAAGCGCACGCCATCCGAAGCCAGAAAGGACTGACGCATCGGTGAATGCGCATGGCTATGCATCGGAAAAATCAACAGGCAAAGTAAAAAAAATTGGCCGGCGAGCAAACCACGGATGCCGCGCATGGCCACGGCGCCCGACAGACCTAATTTCCGAGCAATGCGTGGATCGATGCAGGCAAGCGCTGATTGTCTGCATTGCGCGCTGGACGTGGTGTATTGCCTCGGCGACCTACCATCACATTCGAGCGCTGGTCTCGCGCATCGTGAAACTGATAGCCAAATACAAAAGGCAACGGTGCAGCCCCTTGGGATTTATAGGCTTGATCTAGCTGCGCTTGAAATGCACGCTGGAAAGGTGGAATCGGCACGTTGTATTTTCCGTGCAAACTCACTTGCCAACCACGCTCAACCAGTGCGCTATATGGAATACCAGAATCATCTTGGACCAAGACGCCGCTGACATCCAACAATGTCTCGCGCATGCTTTTAAATTCACGCCCATGCAATAAATACGACGCCGATTTCACAAACGTGGTGGTTTGGCCAAGGCTGCGTAAGTAGCGTAAAAATTCGGGGTGATGCGCCAATCCGCGATCGGTCGCATCCACCGAAAAATAATTTAAGCGTCGTACGGTGGGCGTACCTGGTACACGAAATTCGACTGACACGCCGCGCAAGTTACGCATCGGTCGACCGCGCGGCGCGGCTTCATTTTCAGCGCGTGCAACGGCTGGAATCTGCAGCGGCACGATACGCAACACATCCAATCCAGACACGGCCATCGAAATCATCACCACTGGAATCACGCCACGCAACTGTGCGGTACGCAATTGCTTGGCCATATTTTCAGTGATGAAGTAATTGCGCTTAAAAAAATCTGTCGTCGCAGCGCGCACATCCGCCAACAAGCGTTCACGCTGCCGATCAGGCAAGCTATCAAAATCAGGCACCTGACCAATGTGCTCGAGGCCAAACATCACAAAGGTTTCGCAATCAGGAAACATCCACCATGCATTAAAGAAGTCTGGGCCACTGAAGGGATACAGCAGCGTTTTTCCAGATGGGCAGGTCGGTGAGACGGCGGTGTCACGCCAAGCGGTCATGGCCGCAATTTGGCCGTTACGCATACGATCCCAACCAGCCTTCATGCTCGCGCTGTGTTGCTGCCAGCTTTCACTCTCGGCATATTCCACATGTGCTGGCAACATCGGCGGCAAGCCTGACATCAAACGCGCAATCGAGTTGATTCGCCACTGCCCACCTAAGCCTTCGTCGGTGCGCAATTGGGCTTGAGAACAAATACTGAACGAAAGCAGTAATAGAAAAAGTTGCGCAAACAGCGCAATGCGCGCACGCGGAAAAAAACGCATGGAGCTCACCATGTCGTGCATATCAACAAACCCTTTAAAGCCTCAATGGAACCAGGATGAAACCCGGATTGAATCCTGAGCGAATCCGGCATCTTGTCTAGCCGGAATGGATCAGAATCAATTTTGGGTTCAATCTGGAAAATACTGATTAAAACCAGCGCGATACAATCGCTTTTGATTTTAGCAGCTGAACACCGTTCAAGGCAGTGAATTTCACCCCGAATGTGCTGCGCGCATCTCGATGTTGGCTTTTCGCCCCAATTCCAGCCCCGCAGCCAAGGGTTGATCGACCACAGAATAAAATAAGCGCTTGAGTGCGAACAAAGCGTCGGGCGGATGCGCCGCCAGTTCTTGCGCGAGCGTGAGCGCCTCTTGCATTAACTGCGCATCAGCCACCACGCGATTAATTGCCCCAAGCGCCAGCGCCCGATCAGCACCGATCGATTGGCCTCGCGCCACCAGTTCAAACGCGGCTTTACGTCCGATTTGGCGCGTTAAATTGGTCAGCACAATCGCCGGCAAAATACCGTGCTGAATTTCTGGATAACCCAGCTTCAATGTGTCTGAAGCGATACAAATATCCGCTGCTAATGCAAGGCCCGCACCGCCACCCATTGCCGCACCGCGCACCGCGCTGATTACGGGTGTGTGCATTTGCGAGAACAATAAATGTGACTGCATGGTGAGTTGCGAGCGAGCCGCAACGCGCTCGGCATGTGCAGGGGTCAATGATTTAAATTCTGATGTATCCGCCCCCGCGCAAAACGCACGACCCGCGCCGGTCAACACCACAACGTGCACGTGCGCCGCCTGATCCGCCGCCCGCAGCCCATCGACCAAGGCTTGGGTCAGCGCGGTGTTTAAGGCATTGAGTTTTTCCGGGCGGTTCAAGGTGAGTACGCGTACCGCACCTTGATCTTCTACAAGCAATAGCTCACTCATCACCGACTCCAATCAATTCACGAAACGGCATTCATACATCCATCAAGCGTTGACGCGCCTGCGCTAATTCACGCGTTAATTGCTGCATGAGCTCTTCCACCGACAGCACCGAATCAATCAAACCGGCCGATTGACCCGCCTCTGGTTTTCCAGCATCCACGTCACCTTCTAACGCAGCTTGCTTCAAACTGGCCGATTGAAAAATTTGCGCTAACGTTTCGCGATCTTCACCGGCTTGTTCGGCGGCCAAATAGCGCGCAGAAAATGCATTCCGTAATTGGCGAATCGGCAATCGCCCACGTCCAACCAACGTGGTGGCATCAATGTCTGCTTGCACCACTGCTGTTTTGTAATCTGCATGTACATTCGCTTGCGTGGTAGCAAGAAACCGCGTACCCAATTGCACTGCATCTGCACCCAAGGCTAATAATGCAGCAATCCCAAATCCATCGGCCACCCCTCCGGCAGCAATCAAAGGGATATCAAACTGGCGCGCCAAGGCGCGTGTGAGCACCAAAGTACTGACCTCGGATGGGGCAGGATGACCACCGGCCTCACCGCCCACGGCAATCAAGCCATCGACACCAGCATCGACCGCTTTACGGGCATGCGCTGGTGTGGTGACGACATGTAACCAGCGTGTACCGATGGCGTGAAAACGCGCCAGATGTTCCGCAGGTCCACCTTGTGACGCAATCAAGATGGGCACACGCGCTGCATGTGCAAGCTCAAGATAGGCAGCTGCTTTCGGGTTATACAAAGGAATATTCACCGCCCAAGGCGCGGTGGTTTGTTGACGCATTTCTACTAAGGCTTGTGCAAACGCTTCGACGCGCATAGGCCCCGCTGCCACCGTACCCAATCCGCCTGCATTTGAAACAGCCGAAGCCAAAGCGCTGCCCGATGAAGCCCAACTCATTGCGCCTTGAACGATCGGCAAACGTACGCCAAATTGACGGGTAAAACGCGTCTGCATTGGATTGGGTTCAGCCATTCATCCGTCTTTCTTGTTGGGCAACGTACTCGACCCAAAGTTTGCCACCAGGGTCTTGCGCACGGCGGTCTGCAGCACGCTTATTTATTTAAAAGTAAACTTTCTACCTAGCCGCGTCAATCTGACGCTCGATTGGAATGTCTATGTCCGCAGTGACTTTGTGCGAATGTTTTGCACGCGATGGGCTACAACATGAGCCCGCGCAACTACCTGTTGCAACCAAGCGTGCACTCATTGAACGGTTTGCGGCGATTGGTTTTCAGCGCGTTGAAGCAACCTCATATGCAAACCCTAAAACGATTGCGCAATTTGCTGATGCCAGCGAACTGCTGCAGCAATTACAACGCCGTCCGGGCGTGTATTACAAAGCGACTTGCGCCAACCTACGCGCCATTGAACGCGCATTGTCAGACGCGCAAGCTGGTTGGGGCGCTAACGAGTTGAGTTTACTAGTCTCAGCAACTGAATCGCATACACAAAAAAACTTGCGTGCATCGCGCGCTGAACAATGGCAACGCATCGAACAGATGGTGCAAGCCGCCGGTCATGGATTTCGATTGGTCGGTACCGTGTCGATGGCCTTTGGCTGTCCGTTTGAAGGCGCAGTGGATCCCCGGATCGTGATTGAGGATGTCAATCGGTTTGCACAACTTGGTGTGACCCACGTTGCACTGGGCGACACCATCGGCACCGCCACACCAGATCGCGTTCAGCATGTGTGCACCGAACTCATTCGTAGCCTGCCTGAGATCACGCTTATCGCCCACTTTCATGACACGCGAGGCACGGCCTTGGTCAATTGCGTGGCCGCGTATCAAGCCGGCGTTCGATACTTTGATTGCGCCTTCGGTGGTGTCGGCGGTCATCCAGTCAAGATTACCTATGGCGAAGGTCACACGGGTAACGTAGCCACGGAAGATCTCGTGAACTTATTTGAATCGATGGGGATTGATACCGGTATTGATCTCGATGGCTTACTTGACACCTTGCATGCGTGTGAACAAGCGCTGGGGCGCACGTTAGATGGACGCGTTGGGCGCAGCGGACTCAGTCCGTTGCTATTCAATCAACCAAGGAATGAATGACATGGCTGAACATCTTCGACCGCTGGCAAGTAGTCTGTCTTTAAAGATTGCGATTGCAATCATCGAACAAGCGCTGAAATTGCGTCGAGCCGCAGGACTCTTACCGCTGGCCATCACCGTGCTTGATTCGGGTGGACAGTTGGTGGCGTTTCAACGCGAAGACGGCTGCGGTGTCTTACGTTTTGATATTGCATTTGGCAAAGCTTGGGGCGCCTTGGGTATGGGCATGCCCACCCGACAAATCCGTGATCGATTAGCCGCACGCCCTGCCTTTCAGAGCGCGCTGGCGACTGCCTCCGATGGACGTTTTATTCCTGTGCCAGGTGGCGTCTTAATTTTGGATACCACCGGTACGGCCATTGGTGCGGTGGGTATCAGCGGAGATGCCTCCGATAAAGATGAGTACTGCGCCATTGAAGCGATCCGTGCAGCGGGCTATGGCGCAGATCCTGCACAGCCAGATCCCGCTTGGCGCGAGGCCGGACTTTGAATTTATTTGATGCCATGGGTCGCGTGGATTGTAGGCATCGCACAGGCATGTGCCACCTGCCGCGATGACACACAATCGCATCGCCTTTATCGGCGCCGGTCGTTTGGCTCGCGTACTGGCCAACGCATGGGCCGCCCGAGGGGAACACATCACGGTCATCGCCAGCCGACGTCTATCGAGTGCACAGGCGATTGCAAATACGTTGCGTGATTGCATCGCCACCACCACTGCGCAAGATGCAGTCGATCAATCCGACCTAGTTTTTCTGACTGTACCTGATGATGCCATTGCATCCACAACCCATGCGTTGCGTTGGCGTGCCGGACAATCGGTGATTCACTGTAGTGGTGCCACCGAACTTAGTCACTTAGAGCATGCCAAACAACACGGCGCACACGTGGGTGGCATGCACCCGATGCAAACATTCGCAGATCCTGAGGCCGCGTTAGCTTCACTACCGGGTTGTACGTTTGCCCTTGAAGCTGAAGCACCACTGTACGATCAACTTGAACGCATGGCGTGTTCGATTGGTGGTGTGCCACTGCGTTTACCACCCGGTGCGCGAGCGCGTTATCACGCAGCGGGTGGTTTTGCTTCGCAGTTCGTCAATGCGCTATTAAACGAAGGCATTCAAATTTGGCGCAGTTTTGGTGCCGACCCACAGCAAGCAGAGCGTGCATTACTTGCGTTATTGAAAGGTACGGTGGCATCGATTGAACGCACTGGCCTTGCCGGGAGTTTGGCTGGGCCTGTTTCGCGTGGCGATATTGGCACAGTGAAACAGCATATTGATGCGATGCACACATTACCTGCAGAGACGGCGCAATTGTATGCATTGCTTTGCTTACGCACCGTCGAACTCGCCGTGCTCTCAGAGCGAATTACTGCGCAACAAGCCAACGCATTCATCGAACAGCTCAAGCCGTTATTGAGCGATTCAATGAATGAAACAATGGTCATTCCACTTACGCATATAAGTTAAATCGTACGCGCAGCAGGATAACCTAGGTGCATGACGAAATCCAATGCAATTTTGGTCACACCCCCGGTGACCGAACCGCGCCGTGGTTCACGCATCTCACCGGCGAAGGTGCGCTTAACGCGTTCCACCCAGCGACAAGCCGTCACACTCGCTGAGTTGCGTCGCTCTTGTGGCGTTTCGCAAGACAAATTGGGACAAGCCATGCGCTTTTCTCAAAGTCGTGTTTCGCAATTTGAGGTTCGTAAAAACGTCAACATCCGTTCACTCAAAGACTACGTTAGTGCATTAGGTGGTGAGCTTGAATTGGTCGTACGTTTTTCAGCAGGTGAAGTCGCGATCAGTAACTTTATGGCGCCGATCAAACCGCGACGCCGCGCCACACCAAGACGACCCGCCGTAAGATCGCGCACAAAATAAGCCGCACAGACACGTCCGTCTGAGAGCGGTAAAATCCGTGGGTTTGCTCACCACGGATTTTTTTATG
Source organism: uncultured bacterium (assembly GCA_963923385.1). Classification (GTDB taxonomy): domain Bacteria; phylum Pseudomonadota; class Gammaproteobacteria; order Burkholderiales; family SG8-39; genus SZAS-79. Next base: position 14,839 of record CAWUMP010000022.1, read on the forward strand.
CAACAAGGCGGCTTACACGGCTTACGTGCCATCGAAATGGGTCAACTCATTGCCGGCCCCTTTTGCGGTCAATTAATGGGTGATCATGGCGCCGAAGTGATCAAAATCGAACAACCCGGCGAAGGCGATCCCATGCGCAGTTGGGGCCGCGGTAAACCCGTGTGGTTTCCGGTCATTGGCCGCAATAAAAAATGCATCACCCTCAACTTACGCACACCACGTGGCCAAGAACTTGCCCGCGCGTTGATTCAGCAATCCGATTTTCTGATTGAGAATTTTCGACCCGGCACGCTCGAGAAATGGCATCTCGGGTTTGAACAACTGCGCGCCATCCATCGCGGATTGATCATGGTGCGTGTATCAGGCTATGGCCAAACAGGCCCCTATGCTTCGCGTGCAGGCTATGGATCGATTGGTGAGGCCATGGGCGGGATGCGTTATCTCGCTGGTGACCCATCGACACCACCCTCTCGTGTGGGTTTATCGATTGGCGATGCACTTGCTGCGACGTTTGCCTGTCTTGGTGCCATGATTGCGTTAAACCATCGCCATCAAACTGGTGAAGGTCAAGTGGTCGATAGCGCAATTTACGAGGCGGTACTCGCAATGATGGAATCCACCGTGCCTGAATTCACCGAGGCTGGCGTGATTCGAGAGCGCACCGGATCAATCTTGCCCAAGATTGCGCCATCAAATGTCTACAAAACTTCGGATGGGCAAATTCTGATTGGTGCCAACCAAGACAGTGTCTGGCGACGTCTCGCCCAATGCATGGGTCAAGCCGAACTAGGTACCGACCCACGCTTTGCGGATCATGTTGCACGTGGTGAACATCAAGCCGAAATCGACGCACTCATCGAAGCATGGACCAGCACCCTGCCCACCGCCGTGGTGCTGGAGAAAATGCATGAGGGGGGTGTGCCTGCAGGACAAATTTATCGCGCCCCTGAGATGCTCACCGATCCGCAATTTGCACAGCGCCAATCGCTGGTCAAAGTCCCCCACCCAACGTTTGAAAACCTGTGGATGCAAAACGTTGCACCCAAGTTATCGCAATCCCCCGGCGTGGTGGCGTGGCCCGGTGCAGCACTGGGCGAGCATAACGAAGAAATCTACGGCGGTTTACTCGGCTTGGGTAAAAGCGAACGCGATGAACTGAAAGCGCAAGGCGTGATTTAGTTTTTTAAAAACGCGCGCGCTAAAAAAACTCACTCCGCTTGAATGCCCGCCTGCTTGATGAGGCGCGCAAATTTATCATGTTCGCTGCGCGTAAACGCTGCAAAATCCTCCGGCGAACTGGCCACGGGTTCGGCGCCAAACTGGTTCAGCTTTTCGCGCATTTCTGGCAAGCGTACGATGCGTGCGATTTCTTGTTGAATACGTAACACCACA
>CAWUMP010000023.1:0-16104 GCA_963923385.1 uncultured bacterium
TATCTTACTCGGGCACTTCGGAAGAATTGCTGGCGATTGTTCCGCTATTAAAGCGTCGTGGCACAACATTAATCGTTATCAGTGGCGAGCCCAACGCGCCACTGGCACTTGAAGCAGACGTATTTTTAAACGCACAGGTTGATCAAGAAGCGTGTCCACATAACCTTGCGCCAACGGCTAGCACCACCGCTGCGCTGGCATTGGGCGATGCGCTTGCGGTGGCGTTACTCGAGGCACGCGGATTTTCTGCTGATGATTTTGCGCGCTCGCACCCTGGTGGCGCGCTGGGTCGGCGCTTGCTACTACGTGTGTCTGATGTGATGCGTACGGGTGCGGCGATTCCTCGTGTGTTACACAACGCCAATTTGCGCGAAGCGTTAATCGAAATTACGCGCAAAGGACTTGGCATGACCGCCATTCTCGACGCGCAGGATCGTGTGATTGGCATCTACACCGATGGTGATTTGCGCCGCACACTCGATCGTCGCGACGATCCGCGCGAGACCCCGATCACTGCGCTGATGTCCGCAAACCCACGCAGCATTCGACCCGATGCGCTCGCCGTCGATGCCGCGCAATTGATGGAAACACACCGCATCACGCAGCTATTGGTGATTGATGCACAAAACCAATTGGTCGGCGCACTCAACACGCACGACTTGTTGCATCACAAGGTGATTTAAGCATGGATGCCCAAACGCGCGCTGCCGCTGTACGACTAATGATTTTTGATGTGGACGGGGTGCTCACCGACGGACAACTTTGGTACACCGAGCAAGGCGAAGCAGCCAAAGCGTTTAGTACCGTCGATGGCTTAGGACTACGTTTGCTACAAACGCAAGGCATCCTCACTGCGATCGTCACCGGTCGCACCTCTGGTGCAGTCGCGCATCGTGCCAAAGAGTTGGGGGTCACGCATCTGTTTCAAGGTATTGCCAACAAAGCCGCTGCGTTTGCGCAGCTGTGTGCCAATACCGGGTTATCTGCTGATGTGTGTGGTTACATGGGTGATGACTTGATTGATTTACCCGTGATGCGTCGCTGTGTGTTTGCTGTCGCGCCACCACAAGCGGTACTCGATGTGCGCAAACATGCGCATTTGATTTGCCAACAACCCGCCGGTCGTGGTGCTGCACGCGAAGCATGCGAATTTATTTTGCGCGCCCAACAGCGTTGGGATCAGGCGCTTGCCGACTATTTGCGCTAGGGCATCAGCATGCGACTGTCACAAGCCCGGTTATTTCCGCTGATCTTACTCAGCACGCTAGCAGGACTCACGTTTTGGCTCGAACATACCGTGCGCGATGAATACGTGCATCCATCATTACGCCGGCACGACCCTGATTATGTAGTAGAACAATTCACCATCAGCAATTACACCGCAGAACAAGGCACGCTCGAATCCACGCTCAGCGCGCGCAAAATGTTACATTACCCCGATGATGATTCTTCTGACTTACTGCAGCCTCGCTTGGTTCAAACCAAAACGGATCACCCACGCATGACACTCACCGCTGACCGAGGTGCACTCAGCCAAGATGGTGCAGATACGTTTCTGTACGACAACGTATACATGCATCGCGAACCGGCGCCAGAACTCGCCGAGATGCATCTCACCACCTCGGTACTCCACATCGTGCGTGATCGTTCGATCATCCGCACCGATCAAGACGTTGAAATGCGCGAAGAAACACGTCAAATGACTGGACGCGGCATGGAGTATCACAGCGAGACCGAGCAATTATTTTTGCGCGACAACGTACGCGGCACCTTTGCACCCAAAAAAGCACGTTAACCATGCACCGCCTGTTCATTTACTCCTTTCGCTGCGTTTGGCCATGCACACTATTTATCGGCCTAATGCTCAGCGCGCCACTGCATGCTGAAAAAGCGGATCGCGATAAACCCACACAAATCGAATCAGCGCGCATGAGCTCTGATGATGCACGTCGCTTAAGCATCTTTGAAGGCAATGTGGTTCTCACTAAAGGCACATTGCTTGTACGCGCCGATCGTATTGTGGTTCGTCAAGATGAAGATGGTTTTCAAATTTCCACCGCCACAGGCAATCCTGCGCGTTTTCGACAAAAGCGTGAAGGCAAAGAAGAATGGATCGAAGGTGAAGCACTCACCATCTTGCTGGATGACCGCGCTGAAAAAGTCGAGCTGCGTCAGCGCGCCATCATGTTGCGTGAAAAAGATGAAGTCCGCGGCGATGTCATCGAAGTCGACACGCGCTCAGAATTTTTTACCGTACTCTCTGGGCGTAGCGCCTCGACTGCGGCGAACCCCGATGGACGCGTGCGCGCGGTTATCCAACCCAAAGCCACTGTCGATGAAGGCGTACCTGCACCTGCGGCACCCGCAGTGGTGAGCCCACCCGCGAAACCCGCGGCAAAAGGCAGCACGAAAAAGTGATCCACCGATGAGCGTGCTTTCTGCTGCACATCTGCGCAAGCGCTACAAATCGCGCACGGTCGTGCAAGACGTCTCTTTGGAAGTGGCCAGCGGCGAAGTTATTGGTCTGCTGGGCCCCAACGGCGCAGGTAAAACCACCTGCTTTTATATGATGGTCGGTCTCGTGAGCGCGGACGGAGGCAGCATTCATCTCGATGGCCGTGAGCTCACGCATTTACCGATTCATCAACGCGCACGTTTAGGTATCTCTTATTTACCGCAAGAAAACTCCGTGTTTCGTCGACTCTCAGTCGAAGAAAATTTGCAGGCAGTGCTGGAGCTTCAAGGCCTGTCGGGTGATGCGCTTGAAGCGCGCTTGATAGAGCTGCTTGAAGATCTCAACATCCGTGGCTTACGCAAAAACCCAGCCCAATCACTGTCTGGCGGCGAACGGCGGCGCTTAGAAATTGCACGCGCACTAGCCACGCGCCCCGGATTTATTCTTCTGGATGAGCCTTTTGCTGGCGTCGATCCCATTGCGGTCATTGATATTCAGCGCATTATTCGTTTTCTCAAACAACGCGGCATCGGCGTGCTCATCACCGATCACAACGTACGCGAAACGCTGGGTATTTGCGATCGCGCCTACATCATGAACGACGGCGCGCTGCTGGCCTCAGGCAAACCCGACGAGATTGTCTATAATGACAACGTGCGTCGCGTGTATTTAGGTGAACATTTTCGCATGTGATTTTTTTCTGCGTGCACGCCTTTTGTGGCTGCCGCTATCGACCGGGTTTCGATGAAACCAACGCTTCAGTTCCGGCTCTCGCAACACCTGACGCTGACTCCGCAACTGCAGCAGTCAATCAAGCTATTGCAGCTCTCGACCGTCGAACTGAATCAGGAAATCGAACGCATCCTGATTGAAAACCCGCTGCTCGAGCGCGAAGAGTTTGGCGAACCAGGCGCCACCGCCGTGTCATTTTCCTCCCCCGAAGAAGCCGCCGCGCCGGTCGAAGCACCGCCCGAACCCATGCCAGACAGTGGTGGCGACACACCACTTCAAGACTCTCCGGCCAATCCAAATGATGATTGGCAGCCAGATTTTTCTGGTAGCTCGCGCAATAACGGCAGCGAAGATGACGAGGAAAACGATCGCGGCTATGTGGCTGCAGAGCAACCGTCCTTACGCGATCATCTCAACGCACAACTGGCCTTCACCAAACTCGATCAACGCGATCGTGCGTTGGTGACCTTGCTGATTGATGCGCTAGATGATGATGGCTACCTCACCCAAAGTTTAGAAGAGATCGCTGAGATGTTGCCCGAGGAAGCTGAGATCGAGCCCGAAGAGCTCGGCGCCGCGTTACATCATCTACAACATATGGAGCCAACCGGCGTTGGTGCACGCACCCCTTCCGAATGCTTGTTATTACAAATCCGTGCACGTTACGACGCCACCGAGCCAACCACGCTGGTCGCCACCGAGATCGTCAAACATCACATCGAGGCCTTGGCGCAACGCGATTACAACCATCTGCGTGAAGCCACCGGTGCTGACGACGAGGCGTTGCGCGCTGCGCAACAAATGATTCAATCCTTAAATCCCAGACCAGGCGCTGCGTTTGCGCAGGTCGAAGCGCGTTACGTCATCCCCGATGTGGTGGTACGTAAAGTCAAAGGTGCTTGGCGCGCGAGCCTCAATGGCGATGCCATGCCGAAGCTGCGGGTCAACCGCATGTATGCCGACTTACTTGCTGGCCAGCGAGGCGGCGGCGGTCTTTCAGGTCAGCTGCAAGAAGCCCGCTGGCTAATTAAAAACGTGCAGCAGCGCTTTGACACAATCCTGCGCGTCTCGCAGGCCATCGTGGAGCGGCAGCGGGGCTTTTTTGATCACGGCGAAGTCGCCATGCGTCCGATGGTGCTGCGCGAGATTGCCGAAACACTGAACTTGCACGAAAGCACGATTTCACGGGTGACAACACAGAAGTACATGGTCACACCGCGAGGCACCTTCGAGCTCAAGTACTTTTTTGGTAGCCATGTCGCCACCGACACGGGCGGTGCAGCATCGGCCACCGCCATCCGAGCGCTCATCAAACAGCTGATTGGCGCCGAAAACACCCGCGCGCCATTATCCGATTCACGCATCTCGCAAATCCTCGGCCAACAAGGTATCGTGGTGGCAAGACGCACCATCGCCAAATATCGCGAGGCACTCAACATCCCACCGGTCAATCTCAGAAAAGCCCTTTAGTTTGTCTTACCCCGGCGCCATCCTGTGCCGGGCTGTCAACGTGGAGGAGTTATGAACCTGAATATGAGTGGTCATCACCTCGAAGTGACACCGGCAATTCGTGCTTACCTGAGCAGTAAACTCCAACGCATACGACGACACTTTGATCATGTGCTTGATGCGCACGTCATTTTCTCAGTCGAAAAATTACAGCAAAAAGCAGAGATCACGCTGCATGTTCGTGGGCGCGAAATCCATGTCGAATCTCGACACGCCGACCTTTATGCCGCGATCGATTTGTTGATGGACAAACTCGATCGACAAATCATGAAATACAAACAGCAAGCAGGGCCACGCAACCATGTGCCCTTCAAGCGTCAAGACGCAGCCATTGAAGCGCTAAGCACCTCTGGCTAGAGCACACACACAGGGCGCGGGTATAATCCGCCGCCCTGTGGCTTGGCTGCTGTTGCATGAACCTAATCGCCCGACTACTTCCCCTCGAAAAAATTCACGTCGATCTTGCTGTCTCAAGCAAGAAACGCCTATTTGAGCAATTTGGATTGCTGTTTGAAAATCACAACAGCATCGCCCAAAGTTTGGTCTACGAAAGCTTATTTGTGCGTGAACGCTTAGGTACCACTGCGCTTGGTCATGGCGTGGCGATGCCACATGGCCGCATTAAAGGCCTACGTGAAGCCACAGGCGCGCTGATCCGCTTGGCCACACCAATCCCGTTTGATGCGCCCGATGGTCAGCCTGTGCGACTTGCATTCGCGTTACTGGTCCCAGAACGCGCTACCGAAAAGCATCTGCAAATTCTCTCTGCACTGGCCCAATTGTTTAGCGACCGCGAACGCCGCGAATCGATGCTCAGTGCACCCGATGCTTCTGCATTACATCAACTCATGACCACATGGCACAACTCGGATGCGTCAACTCAGCGTCAAGCAGCTGCATAAAGACCACGGTGCAGGATTAAACCTGCAATGGTTGGCTGCGCAAGAAAGCGCAGCGGCGATTTCCTATGAGGCCGCTGCGGCCGCGGCATTAATTGGGCATTTGAATCTCGATCATCCCAATAGCATTCAGGTGATCGGCGCGCATCAGCAACAAGTACACAACGGACTGTCCTTGGCAGCACGCACCGCGTTGGCACAAAAGATTTTTTCAAGCCATCCCACAGCTGTGATTGTTGCCGATGGCGTGACGATCTCCGATGAAGTCATGCAACACGCGTTCGACACAAATACACCGCTGTTTGCCACGCCACTGCCTGCCGCGCAAATTATTGAAACACTATCGCGCTACCTCTCGAAATCGTTAGCCGACACCACAACACGTCATGGTGTGTTCATGGATGTGTTAGGCCTCGGCGTCATGATCACGGGTGAGTCTGGCGTAGGCAAAAGTGAACTGGGCTTAGAGTTGATCAGCCGTGGCCATGGCTTGGTGGCTGATGATGTTGTTGAAGTCGCGCGGATTGCGGCCAACACCCTTGAAGGACGCTGCCCTGCTGTACTACGCGATTTCATCGAGGTACGGGGGCTTGGTTTACTGAACGTGCGCACCATCTTTGGTGAAACCGCCGTCCGTCCGAAAATGCGTTTGAAGTTGATCGTGCAGTTGGCTAAATCTTCTTCTGGTGGTCCCGAGATCGAGCGCTTGCCATTAGAAGATCTTTCCGAAGAAATTCTTGGCGTGGTCATACGCAAAGTGGTCATCCCTGTGGCCGCTGGACGAAATCTCGCCGTACTGCTTGAAGCGGCGGTACGCAACCATATCCTGCGCTTACGTGGCATTGATAGCACCGCAGAATTCATGGCTCGGCAATCCAACGCCATCCAACTCGATGAAGATGACGAGATCGACTAGTCGCACGAAAGATAGGCTTCGGCGACAAACAACATCTTTGCGTGCGATGCTGGTTGCACTGTCTTTAGTACATGTCCTACCCACCGCTGCAGCAGAACCGCCACACGCCTCGTTGCGCCAACGCTGGCAAGCCGCTTGTTTACGCGAAGCGCAAGCACAAGGATTGCATCAATCCGAGCGCAAACCATTCCTACGCCAATGTCTGATGCGCAAAAAATCCGAATGGCAAACCTTACAGCGCGATTGCCTGACACAACTCCAACAGCGTGACAAAGAGGGACAACGTACGCAGTCACGCCAACGCTGGATGCGTGCTTGTGCAGAAAAAACGTCTGCGCCAAACACAAGCCAACCCAATAGCCCAATGGCGCACATGCGATTGCATGACAACACGCCCATCTCACGGTAGGCTATCGCGTATGCAACTTGTTCTAGTCAGCGGTCTTTCTGGGTCTGGAAAAAGTATCGTGCTCACGGTGCTTGAAGACGCGGGTTTTTATTGCGTTGACAATCTGCCGGCGACCTTGTTACAAGATGTGGTGCGTTTTTTATCCGACGCTGGCCACACGCGCGTGGCAGTGAGTGTTGATGCACGTAGCGCTGCACTCCCAGCGCTACCCGAAGCGCTTGCGCAGCTCAAACGCTCGGGGGTCGATTGTCGTTTGTTGTTTCTTGAAGCCACACGACAATCACTCCTACGTCGATTCTCCGAAACTCGACGACGCCATCCGCTCACAGCGCTGGGGCTCACCATCGAAGAGGCCATTGATCAAGAGCGTGAATTGCTGGCCCAAGTCAGTGAGTCTGGACACCGCATCGACACCAGCGACTTATTACCGAAAGCCCTGCGCAATTGGGTCCGCGAATTTCTGGCACTTGATACAGCGGCCGTACTTTTACAATTTGAAAGCTTCGGCTTTAAAGACGGCATTCCGCTCGATGCCGATTGGGTGATTGATGCGCGCATGTTACCCAACCCCTACTACAACGAAGCGCTTCGGCCGCTCACTGGACGCGATACTGCGGTGATTGATTTTCTAAATGCCGAACCACTCGTCGATCAGTTACTCACTGACGTCACTGGCTTTTTAGAACGCTGGCTACCAGAAATGTCGCGCGATCACCGCACCCACCTCACCGTTGCGATTGGTTGCACCGGTGGGCAACATCGTTCGGTGTATCTTGCCGAACGTCTTGCAACACACTTTCGCGCACGCTGGCAAACCATTGTGCGGCATCGTGGTTTAACCAAATCAATCGCAAGCGACTAAGCTTGCCAAGGTAAACGCTGTAATAGTGTGCGCACTGGGGTTGGCACACCTTGCTCGATGGCATCCGATACCTTGACCCACGCCGCTTGCACTGGTGCTTTCGGTCGTCGACCACGCAACAGCGTTTGTAGCGCCTGAATATGTAAATGAAAATGCGTGAAGCTATGACGAAACGTTGGTAACGCATCGAATTGCTTCGCAACACAACCGTAACGCCGCGCGGCTTGCGTGGGTGTTTCATCCGCATGGAGCTCAGGAAAGCTCCACAATCCGCCCCAGAGACCAGTGGCAGGACGTTGCTCTAGCAGCACGACATCCCCATGTAACACAACCAACCAACGTGCATGTCGCTCGGGGATGCGTGTTTTTTTACGAGGTGTCGGTAAGTGCGCAGTCCGATCTGTTAAATGCGCGACACACATGGTGCGTAAAGGACAACGCAGACACGCTGGCTTTGTGCGCGTACACAAAGTGGCGCCCAAGTCCATTAAGCCCTGTGTGTAGGCTTGCATCGCGCGTGCGCCGCCGCGGCTTGGCAACAACTGTTCAGCGCGCTGCCATAGTATTTTTTCAACGCGTGCAAGACCAGGAAATCCGCTCACACCAAAACACCGCGCTAGCACGCGCTTCACATTGCCATCTAATATCGCTGCACGTGCGCCGACAGAAAACACGGCAATGGCCGCTGCTGTTGAACGGCCCACCCCAGGCAGCGCAATGAGGGCTTCTGGCGTGGTCGGAAACTGTCCGTCGTGCGCTTGCATCACATGCTGCGCAGCGCGATGTAAGTTTCTAGCACGCGCGTAGTACCCCAACCCTGCCCAGTGTTGTAAGACGTCGCTGACGGGTGCTTGCGCTAATGTCGACACCTTCGGGAAGCGCGCTAAAAATCGTGCGTAATAACCCAACACTGCAGCCACCTGTGTTTGCTGCAGCATGATTTCCGACAGCCAAATACGATAAGCATCGTGCGTGTTTTGCCAAGGTAAATCGTGTCGACCATGTTGCCGCTGCCAGCGAATGACCTGTATCGAAAAATTTTCTGTCGATGGTGTCGCTGCTATCGATTGGCGCTCTGCTGTCTTTCGAGTGGCCGATGGTTGCGCGGGTTTAGGCATCAGTGAATAGGAATAAGAGGCGATGGTGCATTGTAAGCAAGACGCCTGTGCCGCGCTGCACCGCGCAGCAACGCATGTGCGGTTTGACGGCGCGCCAGGCACAAGGCAAGATTCATATCGATGAATGCGCCTTTAAAATCTCATACCGCGGTTGATCATATCCGTGCGTTTCAACCGGAATTAGTCGCCATTCGGCGCGACATTCACGCCCATCCAGAACTGGGCTTTAAAGAACAACGCACCGCTGATTTAGTCGCTCACAGCTTGGCTTCGTTTGGCATCGAGGTGCATCGAGGATTAGCTACCACCGGTGTTGTCGGCGTCATTCACGGCAAGCAAACGCGCAGTGGGCGCGCCATTGGTTTGCGTGCCGACATGGATTGCTTGCCGATGCACGAAACCAGTCAATTAGCTTATCGATCTGTGCATGCAGGGTGTATGCATGCATGCGGTCATGATGGGCACACCACCATGTTGCTGGGTGCTGCGCGCTATCTTGCGCAAACACGCAATTTTGATGGCACGGCGTATGTAATCTTCCAACCTGCGGAAGAAGGTGGTGGTGGTGGACGTGTCATGGTGCAAGAAGGACTGTTTGAGCGGTTTCCTGTCGATGCCGTGTATGCCTTACACAACTGGCCCAGCTTAGCACCAGGAAAAATTGCGGTGCGACCCGGTCCAATGATGGCTGCCGCTGACGAACTTACCATCACCTTACGCGGACATGGGGGACATGGCGCAATGCCTCATTTATGCACTGATCCGGTGTTGATTAGCGCACACGTCATTACTGCACTACAAAGCATCGCTAGTCGCAACGTGCATCCGGTTGATGCCGTGGTGGTGAGTATTTGCTCGATGACCACCAGTCAAGTTGGTGCATTTAATGTGATCCCAGACCATGTCGAACTGATTGGTACTGTGCGCACGTTTCGTCCAGAGACACGCGACCTTGCAGAGCGTCGTGTGCATGAGATTGTCTCTGGTGTGGCAAACGCCTTAGGTGGTTCGGCACAAGTCGACTATCGTCGCGGCTATCCAGCCACCGTCAATACAGAAGCCGAAGCCCACTTTGCGGCAGAGGTTGGTGCAACCATTTTTGGCGCAGACAATGTCCTCACCAATGAGGATCCAACCATGGGTGCCGAAGATTTTTCTTATATGCTGCAAGCACGACCCGGTGCGTATATTTTTCTTGGACAAGGTGGCGGACCGATGGGGTGTTTCTTACACAACCCCAATTACGACTTTAATGACGATGTCATTCCGCTGGGCGCAGGCTATTTAGCCGCGTTGATCGAAGCGGGGCTACCACTCAAGACATAATGCTCTAGTGGATTGCTGATCGTAATGTGATGTCCTGCCTGACGACAGGGTACCGACTTCATGAGGCGCAACGCCTCCACCAACACAAGCAGCTATCCAATTCGTTTTCGATTCGCTACGCCAAATGGCACGTGTCCAGTCGCCACGTGGCGCTTTGCTGATTCGACGTGCCCACGCTGATCATCAAAGAAAATGTCGGGCGCAAAGGCGGCAAGAAACGGGCCTTTTTCTAAGCCACCCAAAAACATTGCTTCGTCCACAGCAACCTTCCATTGCATTAAAGTGCGCACTGCTCGCTCGTGCGCTGGAGCACTTCGCGCCGTGACGAGCGCTGTGCGTACTTTGACTGGAGAAGCGGCTGCGGTTTGTAACCGATGGAGCGCTTCTAGCAATGGTTTAAATGGCCCCGGTGGTAATGGGCGGAGCGCGTGTTCGGTTTCGTGTTGCTGAAACGCATCGAGCCCTTGTCGTTGAAACACTTGCTCGGCCTCATCTGAAAAAAGCACCGCATCACCGTCAAATGCAATACGCACTTCTTCGGCATGCCGTGCCGCCGCAGCCACCGAGTCTGGATACACACGCGCGGCTGGAAATCCCGCCTCCAACGCACCGCGCACGTCGTCTTCATTCGTAGATAAAAATAAATTAGCCTTTAAGGCTTCTAGATAGTGATAGGCATGACGACCACGCGTAAACACACCACGCTCTAATCGTAATCCCGCCCCTTTCGCCGAGCGAAAAACACGCAGGCCAGACACCGGATCATTCTTCGAGAGAATGACCACCTCAACCAGATGCGTCTCTGCGGTGTTAAAGGCCAACAGTTTTTGCACCAACGGAAACGCCACGCCACGCTTAGCGGCGATTTCTAACCGCTCGAGTTGCAACTGCATATAAGCGTCATCGCCGGCGTGCTCAAAGACGCGATTTTCTTCTTCAAAATCAAATAAGGCGCGCGACGAAATCGCCACCACCAATTTGCCGTCAAACGTTACGGCCATGGCACTCTCCTACAATCGATCAAAACCTCAGCTCGATTGTACGTCGGCAGGTTGAGATCAGGTAGAAGCAACAACAGGCATCACAACGATGCACGCCGAGTTAAAAAGGCTGCGCCCCTAACGCCGCCAGTGCAGCACGCGCTACTTCGCAATCTTGCGCCCCCGTACCAGAGCCGACACCAATCGCGCCAACACACACCCCATCAAAAATAATGGGGAAACCACCTTCTAGGTTAGTCAGCCCTCCTTCAGTGGCTAGGCCAAGTTTCAATTCAAGATCTGGCGCAAGGTTGCCTGACGGCACGCGATGTGACGCAGCGGAGATGGCTTTTTTTTGCGAAGTGCGCATCGACATCATCTTTGCATCATCCATACGCAAGAAGGCCAACAGATTGCCGCCGTCATCCACGATGCTAATGTTTTGCGGCACTCCGAGTGCCGTGGCTTTATCTAAGGCTGCGTGCAGCGCATGCAAGGCGCCAGCATGCGTGAGTTTTTTACTTGTTCGTGTATGCATAAATAAGACTCGCCAAATTAGCTAGCAGGAAAAATAAACGCTTGCTGTAAGTTCGCTTGAACACCCACCGCCTGACCGAGCGCAAACAGACTGGTCGCTTGCCATCCCGGATGACGCACGCGTAATACACGGGCATCAGAAAAGCGAACATACACATCCACATGGGTACCTTGATACACATGCGTATCTACGCGCCCTGTACCCAAATTCGCGGCGTCGCTCTGTGCCGGCACCAGGGTTAATTCTTCTGGTCGTATAAATAACAACGCTGCTGCACCGATGCTCAACGCAGGGTGTGTGATGGGCAAGGTCAATGGCGTATCGGCCACCGCCACCGTACAAGTTGTTTCGGTACGCGCCTTAATCACGCAGGGCAATCGATTGATATCACCAATAAACGACGCCACAAAGCTTGAGGCTGGATGACGGTATAAATCGGCAGGTGCCGACAATTGCTCGATCTGTCCGTGTGACATTACCGCAATACGGTCAGACAAGGACAAGGCCTCCGATTGATCGTGGGTGACGAAAATGGTGGTGATACCAAGACGCTGCTGAATTTGTTTTAACTCAACTTGCATTTCAGCACGTAGGTTTTTATCGATGGCCGAAAATGGTTCATCCAATAACACCACCTTCGGATTAATGACTAACGCGCGCGCCAAAGCAATGCGTTGTTGCTGCCCGCCAGAGAGCTCTCGGGGCCGACGCTCGCCGAGTTGTCCCAAGCGCACCATCTCGAGTGCAGCTTTCACACGCACAGCGATTTCGCTTTTGGGGACCTGGCGCATCTTCAAGCCAAAGCCCACGTTATCGGCCACGCTCATATGAGGAAATAACGCATAGTGCTGAAACACCATCCCAATCGAACGTCGATACGGTGGCAATTCGTTGACTGACTCACCATCAATACAGATGGTGCCTTGATCGGGCTGAACAAACCCAGCAATTAAATTCAGCAAGGTGGTTTTGCCACAGCCCGACGGTCCAAGTAGCGTTAAAAACTCGCCGGCTTGTACGGTCAGCGACACATCATCAAGTGCCTTGGTGACGCCATAGGCTTTGCGTACATTCGCAACTGAAACGCTAAAAGATTCTGTCGTTTGCGTCATGGCCTCAACGTCCCGCTTCAATTGAAAGGATGCGCGCAAGCCCTAACCAACGGTTTGCCGCAAGCAAAAATAATACTGTCGCGGCAATCAATAAGGCCGACAGTGCGGCCATGGTTGGGTCGGCATATTCGCGCACATAGGTATACATCGCGACCGGTAACGTTTGGGTGCGCTGACCTGTCACGAATAAGGTGGCGGTGAATTCATTAAACGAAAGAATCGCTGCAAACAACCATCCTCCTGCAAGTCCTGGTGCCAATAATGGTAAATCGATCCGCAAAAAACATTGCAGCGGTGTCGCACCTAAACTCGCAGCAGCACGCCCAAGTGCAGGATCAATGTTCTTGAGCGATACATACACACTACGCATCACAAACGGCAGCACCAAAATCACATGACACAACACCACCAAGCTATACGTCCGTTCAACATGCATCGCCGAGGCCAAAATCAGCATTGCAATACCAAGCGTGAAGTGTGGAATCACCAAGGGCGAAAGTAAAATTGCCTCTAACCAACGTCGTCCGGCAAATCGATAGCGTTCGATCACAACTGCACCCAACGTACCGCACACCAAGGCCAGCGAAGAAGCCCACGCGGTAATGATGAAACCGTTCATCAGGCCACGTCGAAAATCGTCGTACGTGATTGCCCGTTCAAACCAGCGTAACGAAAATCCCGTGGGTGGAAACATCAAGATGGCTTTGTCATTGAAGGCGGTCACGATCACCACCAATGAGGGTAGCGCGACAAAGCATAACGTGAGTGCAATCACGAGCCGTACCATAACGCGCAAGAGCTGATCCATTAGTGTTGAATTCCGTAGCGCTCAAGGCCACGCATGAGACGGCTCAAGGCCATTAAGATGGCCACCGTCAGCACCAGCGCCGTCATACTCAACACCGCAGCAAACGGGAAATCAAAATTAGAAAAGCCCAGTTGATACACCAAATTTGAAATCATATTGACCTTTCCACCGCCAACCAATTGTGGGGTGGCAAATGCCGACAAGGTCCATGCAAAGATGGTGACTGATCCGGACAAAATTCCCGGGAGCGATAAGGGTAGTGTGATACGTAAAAACACCGCTGCAGGAGGGGCGCCTAAGCTAGCCGCGGCTTTTTCTACCGCCACATCAATATGACTAATCGCTGCAGCCAACATGATGACCATCACCGGTAACGCATATTGCACCAGTGCAATCGTGACGCCGGTGGCGGTGTAGAGTAATTCGATCGGCGTCTCTATCAGCCCAACCGCGCGTAACGCGCCGTTTAAAAAGCCGTTCTTACCCAACACAATCAACCATGAATACGTACGCACAATATCGCCCGTGAACATGGGGACAACAATCACCACCAATATCAACGTCTTTAACCACGCTGCGCGTGAACGTACCAACGCATGAGCCAGTGGGTAGCCAAGTAACAAACTCACCAAGGCTGTCCACGCAGACAGAACCAAACTATCAACAAAAACATGCAAGTACACCCAACTGCCCATGCGTGAAAAATTTTCTAAGGTAAAGCCCCCCACCTGTAATGAGCCTGGTACGTGCAAACGAAAGCTGTACTGAAATAACGTGGCCAGTGACAGCGTGAGCGCCAGCGCGAGTAACGCGCTGGGCAGCACGAACCAAGCAAAATAAGTGGGGCGCTTTTCTTGCTGCATGGGTAACAACGCGTACCGAAAAGCGGCGCGGATGTTTTAGCGGGCGATCATATTTTCGGTAAACCACTTGCGCCAATCACCCAACAATTCTGCGCGTTGTTTGTGATCGATCACGATGGCTTGCTCTTTCCACTGTTGTGCCGTGGTGAACATGCCAGGCAATTTAGCGATCGTTGGATCCACTTTGGCCTGCGGGCTTACAGGTCCCATTTTTTGTTTATTCGCCACCAAGGTCTGGGTAGCTGGGTCTAATGCAATGTTCACAAAGCGATGCGCAAGGTCTAATTTTTTTGTGCCTTTGTTGATGCCCACGGTGTCAATCCCAATCACCGCACCTTCTTTTGGCACCACCAGATGAATCTTCACGCCCTGCGACATCATGTGGTACGCGTTACCCGAAAGTAGCACTTGAATTGGCGTTTCTCCTGAGCCGATTTTTTCTTGGCTCGTGGCATCTGAGCTGTAATAGGCTTTGATGTTGGGTTTGAGTTCGAGTAACTTCTTTTGTCCCATGGCCCAGTCTTTGGCGCCTTTTGCACCAGAGAGCATCGCCGAGACATACATGATGTGGCTGGGGTCAAAGTCTGGCAGCCCAATGGTGCCTTTGAGCTTTGGATTCCAAAGGTCTGCCCACGAGGTAAATTTGATATCTGCTGGTACCAAATCTGGGCGATAAGCAATCGTATAAACATACGACCAGGTACCCAAATGGAACGGGCTAATCACTGCATCCGGATACAAAGTTTTGGCGTGCGGTAACTTCGCCATATCGAGTTTTTCGTACAAATCATCCGACGCGTACAACCAGCCCACGTGGCTCGTGGTGAAGATGATGTCGGTTTCTGGATTGGCCTTGGAGAGCTTGGCCTTGTTTAAGCGATCAATGGTGCCACCGGTAACAAACTCGACGGGTACACCAGTCTCGGCAGTAAATCGCTTGGCGATATTTTCAGCAACAAAGTCTCGCCAACTACCGCCCCAAATCGACACACGCAATGGCTCTTGCGCCAAGGTGAGACTACTGATCAGGCACAACGCGAGGGTAACAACGCTCTTTAAGTTGAAGCTCTGCAGCATGATGGCCTCCGTAGCAAAACATGAACGAAATGCGACTCAGTTGTACTTGCATGCACAGCAAAAAACGCGCCGCCAACTCGCCTTTGTTGCGAACCAGCGCGCTACACCCAGCAGGGGGGCGCGTTTCGTTTACTTCATCTAAGTTGTTTTGGTGACGCGCTTGCGCCCTGCGGTGGTGCGTTTGGTGGTTTTTGTGGTCCGCACTGGTGCTTTTGCCTTGGCGGATATTTTTGTTTTGGCTTTTGCCGCACGCGCTTCTGGCACCACGGCAAAGACATCGATTTCCATCAGCAATTCAGGGCGCGCCAAGCCTTGCACGATGATACCAGTTGAGACGGGGTGCACCCCCTTCAACCATTGACCGACGACGCGATAGACCGCCTCACGATGCGCGCGATCGGTGACATAGATCACGATCTTGCAAATGTCATCCAAACACGAGCCCGCTTCTTCAAGCAGTGTTTTTAAACAACGCATGGCGTTTTCGGTTTGCGCACCCG
>CAWUMP010000024.1:0-16056 GCA_963923385.1 uncultured bacterium
TTGCGTCCGATGCGCACCGATTGGCAATTGGATCGCAGCATGTTTCGCGAAATTTTGCGCGTGGGTGCAGTGTCTTCGTTGTCTTCACTGCAAACCGTCCTAACGTCTGTCATTCTGACTGGCATTGTGGGCAGTTACGGTATTGCCGCGCTCGCCGGTTACGGCGTTGGGGTTCGTCTTGAATTACTACAGGTTCCGTTGGTGTTCGCGATTGGGCAAGCGCAGGTTGCACTGATAGGTACCAATATCGGCGCAGGTCATATTGCTCGGGCAAAACGCGTGGCTTGGATTGGTGCTGCCATGACCGCATGCATGAGCTTAAGCATCGGTCTCATTGTGTTTGGTTGGCCTGAACTTTGGGTGCAATTGTTTAGTCAAGATCCTGCGGTACTCGCCACTGGCAGCACGTATTTACGTCTTGTCGGGCCGTTCTATCCGTTTCTCGCACTTGGTGTGTGTTTGTACTTTGCCTCGCAAGGATCTGGGCGCGTGGTATTACCCGTGCTCGCAGGAACAGCACGTCTGATCGTGGCGGTGACGGGCGGTGCGTTGCTTGTTCGTTTGAACGCACCACTATGGACGATTTTCGTGGTGATTGCGCTGGGGCTCTTAGTCTATGGCAGTCTGACGGTTTGGGCGGTTGCACGGACAGATTGGACGCCCAAACCTAAACGGCCATCACCATGACACTCTCTCGACAACTCTTGATTGGTTTGAGCGCAATCTTTGTGCTGCTTTTTTTAAGCACACAAACGACACTCGTGCTGGTGTCGCGCACGCATTTGCACACCCAACTGCAATTGCAAGCAACTGATGCGGCAGCCGCACTCGTGGCGGCCATCGAAACGCATCCAGAGGCAGTGAACACCGACACGTTGCGGCGTTTAGCAGAGCCGCTGTTTTCTCGGCAACGCATCCGCGCGATTGAAATACTTGGACCACACGGTGAAGTGCGGTTTTCGCACGCGCTCCCAGAATCACCAAGTCCTGCGCCGAGTTGGTTTACATGGCTGATGCAACTCGAACCGGTACGCGCGCAAGTACCACT
Organism: uncultured bacterium; assembly: GCA_963923385.1. GTDB lineage: Bacteria > Pseudomonadota > Gammaproteobacteria > Burkholderiales > SG8-39 > SZAS-79. The sequence continues at coordinate 1,049 of CAWUMP010000024.1, forward strand.
GGATGCCGCAGCACATTTGGGTCGAATCATCGTGGTCATGCAACCGCACATTGTGCTCCAACAACTTTGGCACACCGCGCTGATGAGTACGGCTTGGTTACTGGGGTTATTTGCCGTTGCCTTTGTTGCGATGCGCATCTATCTACAAACTTTGCTGCGGCCCTTACGCGATATCGAACAAGCCGCAATTGCGATCACGACCAACACCGAAGTCACGATCGCTAAACAAGCTGCATCGCGTGAATTTCAGCAAGTCATTACGACCATCAATGCGTTATCGAGTCGCATTCGACAAGCGCTCGCCGATGCACGCACCCAGACCGAACAGTTACGTCGCGAAGCGTTCGAAGACACCGTAACAGGACAACGTAATCGACGCGGATTTGATCAAGCCGCCCACGTGTTACTTGCCGCAGATGGCGTGATTCACCGCGGCACCTTCACGCTGTTTTATCTCGAGGGGTTGCCACAGATCAACGCATCACTTGGTATCGCTAAAGGCAATGCGGTGTTGCAATTACTCGCGCGTCTACTCTCCGATGCAGATCCCCAAGCCTTGATCGGACGATGGCAAGGCCCGTCGCTGGCGGTCTTGCAAACCAGCGCATCCATCGACAACGTCCATGCCTGGGTGCAGGCGCGCATTGACGCGTTTCAAAGCGGGTTGCATGCGTATGCTTTACCAACAAATGTGCAGCTGTGTATCGGTCAAGTAAGTTTTTCTGGTATGCAGCGCACGCTCACCGAATTGAGCACCGCCGCAGAAGAAGCACTCACACGCGCCCGCGCTAATGCGCTAGACCACGGTGAGCGTTTTGTCGTTGCGGAAACGTTTAGTGTGAGCGACCCCATGCCACGTCAGCAAGCGGTCGCACAAGCGATTCACAACCAAGCGATTACTCTACTTGGGCAACGCGCTTGGGCATTTAACTCCGGCAAAGTGTTGCATCTAGAGCTCACCGCCCAATTACGCGGTACGCAAGGCGAAATTTTTCGAGCCACACAGTTTCTGCCGATCGCTAGCGCCCTTGGGCTGTTACCTACCTTAGATCGCTGTGTCATCGATGCCGCATTACGCAGCATGAGTGAACAGAACCACCTGCCTGAACGCGTGAGCTTAAACATTGCATTGCAAAGCATGCTCGATACAGATTTTCGTCAACACCTCATGCAATTACTGGATGCGCATCGCGCAAGCGCAAAACGACTCACCGTTGAGCTGAACGCCTACGCCGCCTGTCGTGAGCCGCAGCAGACGCTGCGCTTTGCGCAAGAGCTCGCCCAATTTGGCACCGGCTTTGCACTCGATCACGTCGATCTTGATCATCAGACGCTAGCGCTGGTTCATGAGCTGCGTCCCAATTACCTCAAGCTTGCGCCGACCCTCACGCGCGAAGTGGCTGACCGCGAAGACACACGTTTTATCTTGGATAGTTTATTAAACGTCTTACGGCCATTAAATATTCCGGTCATTGCGCTTGGCGTCGAAGAAGCCGCATTGATGGCGACGTTGCGTTCCCGTGATTTCAGCGGCTATCAAGGATATATCGGCGGACACCCCGAACCGATCGAGACCGATCAAGCCACGCGCTAACGAAGCGTTGTTCACACACGCTGGGTATACGCGCAACACTAGACACACTCATGCCAAGGGCGTTAAAAATTTAATCAGCGCATCCAGGGTTGCATCAGGTGCTTCGGCCATCATCGAATGGCCAGACTGCGCTAAGCGCACAATTTGAACACCCGCAATCGCTTGCGCTAACGTGGCACTTGCTTTGGGCGGCGTCATCATGTCGCGCTCACCAGCAATCAATAAGGTGGGACAACGAATCTGGGCGGCGGCAGTCAAACCACCTTGATAGTCATTGCACGACTGCAAATCGGTATGCAATACCCCCGGTGCAAGTCGTGACAAACGCGCTAGCGTATCGCCGTACATCCACATTCCCGGGTTGGGATTACTGGCAAAGGGTACGTCTGGCGCATGACCCCAAATGGTTTCCATATCAAACGCATCCACTGAATTGGCTTTTGCTGCCGCTAAAAACGCCGCGGACACTTGCATTGGAAACGCGGTACCTAATAACGCTAGGGCGCGAATACGATCAGGCGCACGTGCGGCACACGCCAACGCAATCAGCGAACCCATCGAATGTCCAACCACGGCCGCTTGTTGAACGCCAATCGCATCCATCAAACGTAAGACCCACTCGGCTTGTGCGTCGATACCAGCGATCGCGGGCCCCGCAGAACGACCGTGTCCAGGCAAATCGACAGCCAGCACATTCCAGCCGTGGTACCCAAAGTAACGACTTTGTAGCGCCCACCATGAATGATCGAGCCCTGCCCCATGCACCCAAACAATACTTGGACGCGTGGCCTCAAACGCATGCGCTGCGGTGTACACAAACACCGGACGATCGTCGACGCGAATCTCCATTACGCCCCCTGCTTCATTGCACGCTCCGCGTCTTTCAGCGCACGCGCTAGATCCTCAATCAGATCTTGTGGGTCTTCTAATCCAATCGACAAGCGCACGGTCCCCGCAGTAATTCCCGCACGCGTAAGAGCCGCATCATCCATTCGATAATGCGTGGTACTGGCCGGATGAATGACCAGCGATTTGGCGTCACCCACATTAGCCAAGTGCGAAAAAATTCTTAGACTTTCAATAAAACGTTTACCCGCTGCACGTACTGCTGCACCCTCACCACGTAATGCAAACGTAAATACGGCGCCACATCCACGCGGTAGTAATTTTTTTGCCAACGCATGATCTGGATGCGTCTCTAATTCTGGATACCCCACCGCAGCGACCATTGGGTGATGGGCTAAAAAATTCACCACTGCGCGCGTGCTTTCCACATGTCGCGGCATGCGTAGATGTAACGTCTCGATGCCTTGCAATAATTGAAACGCGGTCATCGGCGCCATGCACGCACCAAAGTCACGTAAGCCTTCACGTCGTGCGCGCAACAAAAATGCGCGCGTGCCCGATTCCTCTTCAAAATCCATATCGTGAAAACCATGATATGGCGCCGTCAATTGCGCAAACTTACCGCTCTTTTCCCAATCAAAGCGTCCCGAATCAATCAGCACACCGCCAATCGCCACGCCATGTCCACCCAGAAATTTTGTCGCCGAGTGATACACCAAATCAGCACCAAAACGAAACGGTTGCATCAACCACGGTGTGGTGAAGGTAGCGTCAACCAACAAGGGCACACCGTGACCATGTGCAATGGCAGAGACCTCAGGAATATTCAACACATCCAAGCCAGGATTACCTAAGGTTTCACCAAAAAACAAACGTGTATTGGGACGCACCGCGTCGCGCCATGCGCTTAAGTCACGCGGATCAACAAATGTCGTCTCGATACCGAAACGCGCCAAGGTATAACCCAGCAAATTGTGTGATCCGCCATACAGTGAATTAGAGGCAACGATATGCTGCCCAGCATCGAGCAAAGTGCACACCGCTAGATGTAACGCCGCTTGCCCGCTCGCCACGGCAATCGCACCCACACCGCCTTCGAGCGCTGCCATACGCTCTTCAAACACCGCTGCCGTTGGATTCGAAATCCGTGAATACACATGCCCGGCTCGCTCCATATTGAATAAGGAGGCCGCGTGCTCGGAATCACGAAACACATACGAGGTGGTTTGATAAATCGGTACCGCACGACTACCCGTACTTGGATCGGGCGATTGCCCGGCATGTAAAGCGAGCGTGTCAAAGCCCGGATACTTGGGTGCCGCCATGAGAATCTCCTGAGACCGACGCTACGTCAATGCGCGCGCCACATACCTTGCGCATTTATTTAGGGCAGATATTTGTGATGCCGGTTAATGCAGATGCCGGCGCCCTGGCGCGCGTGAATACGTTTCGAACGCTCGTTCCGACTTGGCGGGCTGGGCGATTTTTTCTTTCCAATCGCGATCAAACAATTCGTTGATCATGCCAATAATGGGTTCGATCTGTGTTTTGCCAAACTGGCGCGCCAACATTCCCGAAACATCATCGAGCATGCAACGACGTTGCGCTTCGTGAATGGCTTGGGCGTTGGGGCCAACAAACAGCAACACACTTTCTTGTTCGCCGCCCTCGTGATACAGCGTCACATCGACTTCTGCCGCTTCTTCAGCAAACGGCCCCACTGCTTCGAGTGCGGCCTCGAGTACTTGCTGAAAACTACGTCCGATTTCACCTGTCCAGCAAATCAATAAGCTGCGCGCTGATTCGTCATATTCCAAGCCGGGTTCGTCAGGCTCAAGGCTTTTGGCATCAGCCAACGTTTCAACCTCAAGGTACGCGAGCCACGGTTGTAGCGCTTGCTCGATTTGTTGACGAGTCACTCCCTCAACTACAGGGATCTCCGCGTGTACGTGAACTTCCATGCGCATGGCTGCGCTCTCTCTTAAGGTATCGAGGGTAATTTTATCACGCACACTGCGCACGCAGGAACTTGACCGAGCCTCAGACGGCGCTTAACTCGCAGCAACTCCGGCGAGGGCCTGATCAAGAAACACCCGTGATTGCGCTAATACGGCGCGACGCCACGCCGGATCACTGGGATAAAACGCTTCAATGTATTCCTTGAATAACGATGCAGATTGCTGCGGATGTTGCATGCCGTGCTTGCGCAACCAAGCCAACGAAAGATTGGCTTTTTGCATGTCAGCGCGCGAACGCGTACCAAACTCAATCACCACTGCGGTGGTTTCTGTTTTCGGTAATGCTGCAATAAAGGCATCGACCAACAAGCCTTGATAACGTGCTAATGCTTTGTGCGTACTGCCCTGTAAATTGACGGCACGTTCACCCCACCAACGGCGTGCACGTTCACGCGCGGCTGAACCTTCGTCGTGAAAACACAAGAACACGTGATCAAGAAATGGTCCGATACCGGTGTGTAAATCGATGATCGCTGCATGTCGCGCATGCCCCACATGCTCACGCACTGCTTGGTGAAATGCCGTGTTGGCCCACTGCGCTCGGGCACCACCATAAAACACGCCATCGGCGTAATCGTACTGACCGCCGTTGTAGGCATCAGAAAACGCTTGCTCGCCGTGCTGCACACGAAACGCATCGAGTGCCGTTAAGATTTGCGCAAAGGTGTGCTCGTCCCATTGCGTTGGCACCAGATGCGGATGTAACGCGGCGTAGCCAGTATTTGCTGGATACGGTTGATCGTGGTCGATGAAATTTCGATTGAGATCAACGCCCTCTTCGGTCACGCGCTGATGATGCGCAAAGCCCCACGGATTGTGTCCATGAAAAAACACCATCGCCGCACCAGGTGGGATACGCGTTGCACCACCACCACGCATCCAAGCCACTTGCGCGGCCGAACCCGAATAGCCTTCAATGCCATGGGTGCCGCAACCCGCCACCATCACGCGCGGCGCATCAGGACGCCCTAAGACCGCCACATCTAAGGCCAGTGCTTCCCCGTCGGGTCCGCGCTGGGTGGGGTGTTCATACGACGCGATTTGCGCACCACTGGCGCGTGCGGTCGCAAGAAATTTTTCACGCGCTTGGGCGTAGGTATCGGAAAACACACTCAGATCAACACTGGTTTGGGTCATGGGTTTAATCTCCACAGCAACGTACGAGTGGGCGCACAAACCGTGCGCACGAGGTTGCGATTGAACACCAAAACATGGATCGCTGCGCGTCTGTCAGCTGCATGAATTCGAAATGCACATCAAAACGCGCGCAACGGCACGCATGGGTGCGGTATCGTTGCGCCTATGGAACTCTTTAATCTTGGCGATTTAACTGATCGCAACCAACCCGCAGACGCACTCGCCCTCATCGATTGCCTTGATTGGGCCCAACCGCGCGAATACACACATGGCGACATCGACCGTGCAGCCCAAGCCTGCGCGCGCGGTTTATTGCGCCGCGGATTAGTCCGTGGTGATGCAGTGGCTATTTTGTCGGCCAATCGCGCCGAGTTTTTGATTGCTTACTTTGGCATCATGCGTGCCGGCATGATCGCTGTGCCGGTCAATCATAAATTTCCGCGCGACACCATTGCGTTTGTTCTTGAAGACTCCGGTAGCAAGCTCGCGCTGTGCGATGCCGAACGATTGCCCATGGTGCCCGCGGGTTTACCCACGGTGGCACTCGATGATGCGCAGGCATGGGATGCCCTACTCGATCACGGACCGTTTGAAACCGTGCGTCCACGCCCCCATGAAACCGCAATGATTTTGTATACCTCGGGCTCCACGGGTCGGCCCAAAGGGGTGCCGCTTTCGCACGACGGTCATTTGTGGGCAGTGCGCTCGCGCTTACGCGGCGGCCCCTATCACGATCAACGCTTGATCGTGGCTGCGCCGTTATTTCACATGAATGGCTTAGGGACTTCGAAGTTTGTGTTTGCCGCGCATGCACGCATGGTGTTGTTGCCACAATTTGATGCCAAACGTTACGTTGAAGCGATTGGCCGTTGGCAGATCACTTGGCTCACCTCAGTGCCTACCATGCTCGCCATGGTGATGCGCGAAAAAACCACGCTCGCTGCCACCGATCTATCGAGTGTGCGCTTCGTGCGCATGGGTTCAGCACCCACCACACAAAAACTCATCGACGATATTCGTGGCACGTTTCACAACGCCGTGATTTCAAACGCCTATGGCACCACCGAATCCGGTCCGGTGATGTTTGGGCCGCATCCCAAAGGATTAACGAAAGCCGACTTATGTTTGGGTTGGCCTTTGCCAGAGGTTGAAGTGCGTATTGTTGACGCGCAAGGCCGCGATGCCGACGAGGGCGTGTTGTGGATTCGTACACCAGCCAACATGCAAGGCTATTTGCATTTACCCGAAAAAACACGCGAGGTACTGACGCCTGAAGGGTGGTATATCTCGGGGGATGTGTTTGCACGCGATCACCAAGGTGCGTATGCATTTGTTGGGCGCGCCGATGACATGTTTGTCTGCGGCGGTGAAAATATTTATCCCGGTGAAGTCGAGCACATGCTTGAAAAACACCCCGACATTATTCAAGCCTGCGTGGTGCCCGTGCCCGATGACTTAAAAGGCGAAAAACCATTTGCGTTTGTCGTGCTACGTCCAGGCGCCACGCTCAGCGAAGACGCGGTCAAGGCCTATGCACTGGAACACGCGCCGGCGTATCAACATCCACGCCAAGTGGTGTTTATGCCCGAGCTGCCTTTAGCGGGCACCAATAAAATCGATCGCAAGGTATTGCGCGACCAAGCGCTCAAACTTTGGCCACAAGCCCCCGCCACACGCTAGCTGGCATAGTTGAGCGGTAGGGCGGTGGTGTATTTCATTTGCTCCATGGCAAACGACGAACTCACGTCGTACAAGTCAGCAATCTTGATGAGCTTTTTATACACCGTGTCATAGCCGGCGATATCCGGCACCACCACCCGCAATAAGTAATCGACATCGCCGCTCATGCGATACATCTCGAGCACCTCGGGAATATCTTTCACGCCACGGGTAAAGCGCTCAAGCCAGGCTTGGGTATGTTGGTTAGTACGAATCGACACAAATACCGTCACCCCGACCCCCAACGCAGCGGGGTCGCACAGCGCCACATTTTTACGAATGACGCCAGCATCGCGTAGTTTTTGAACGCGCCGCCAACACGGGGTGGGAGATAAATGTACGCGCGCTGCGAGCGTCGCCAACGGCAGGTCAGCGTCTTGCTGCAACAGCGTAAGAATCTTACGATCGATAGCATCCATAGAATTTTTTTCTACTATTTTGTTTAATCAAAGAATATTTTCCCGAATTATACGGCCATGCGCCAGCGATTTAGGAGCCATTTGCGCGCGTGGCTGTCTAGACTGGGAGATTCATCCACTCCGGATCTGACCGATGAATCCCCTGCGCGTCTTCACCGAACACCCCACCACCGTCAACGAAACGTACACCGAGCACTTGTGCTCAGCGTGGTCGTTTGGATTTCGGATGCTCGGGGCGAGTTTGGCCTGCATCCTGCATGGCATCTTTCCGTTTTTGTTTGTGACCACCGGCAGCAGTACCATTCGGGCGTTGTACGAGCGCATGGTGACGCACCGCGCACGCATCAAACCGGACACGCCGGTTAACTCCATCGGATAAACCCGACGCACCACGGTGCGTGCGGTCACTTTATCTCGGTCTTTGTTGAGGAATTCTCCGCATGCATGCACCGCCCACTGCAACCGCGCTTGACCACCTTGGTGCCATTGTTCGCGACCTGGCGGCAGGTGCGGCACGTTGGGAGCAGTTGGGGTTTTTACTTACACCTGTGAGTCGTCAACGGGGTCGCCTGCCAGGGCGCGAGGATGAAAGCTTATGGGCCTCAGCCAATCGTTGCGCGGTATTTGAAACGGGCTATCTCGAATTGATTGGCTTGGTCGACACGCACGCATTTAACCCTTGGGAAAAATTCTTGCAGCGCTTCGAGGGCGGACACTTGCTTGCCTTGCGCGTGCCCAATGCCGATGCTGCTTGGACACGGTTAAGTCAACAACCGGTTGCGCTCGATGCACCGGTACAACGACAACGCCAACTCGATGTCGATGGTGTGCAACAAACCATGCGCTTTCGTAATATTTTTAGTCGTGATACAGCGTGTCCAGAAGGTCGCTACATCGTGATCGAACACCAAACACCGGCATATTTATGGCAACCGCGCTATCTCACGCACCCCAATGGCGCCCGCGCGCTCACGGCGGTGATGCTGTGCGCTGACGACACCGAGGCCCTAGCCACGCGCTTAGCTACCCTATGCGAAGCCCCGGCGATAAAAGCCGCTGATGGCACGCGCCATCTCCAGCCACCCGGCGGGGGGCGCATCGAGCTCTACCCCCCACAGATTTGGGCCCAGCGCTATGGCACCGCGCCCGCAGTGCGCCCGTGTTTCGCGGGCGTTGAAATACGTTTCGCCTCACGCACCCGCGCCGCGGCCTTGATGGCGCAAAATGGCGTCTCGGTACAGGCTGGCCTGAACGAAGAGCGCTTCGTTTTGCCCGCATCCACAAACGGCATCCTGATGAGGCTTGTTGAATGAACGTCACTCGCGAACTCGACCACGTTGGCGTCGCCATCAAAGACCTTGAACGCGGTCGCGCTATTTATCAACGCTTGGGGTTTCGCCTGACCGCACGCAGCATCCATTCTGGGTCGCGTGAACCCGGTGGTCCGGTCGAGCCATGGGGGTCGGGCAATCACTGCGCGATGTTTGAACAAGGTTATTTAGAAATTATCGGGCTCACCGATCCCACGCGCTATAGCTCGGTGCAGCCAATGGTTGCTGCGTATGAAGGCCTACACATTGTGGCTATCGGTTGCGGCAGTGCCGATGCCGCGTATGCCGAATTTCAACGCGCCGGTGCGCCCGTCGATGCCGTGCGTTCTTTAGAACGTGATGCCGCATTCGGCGTGCAAGATGAAGCTATCCGTCGCGCGCGGTTTCGTAACATGTATGTGGATCGCACCACGTTTTCGGAAGCGAAGTTTTTATTTATCGAGCACCTGACCCGCGAGGTGTTGTGGCAACCCCATTTGCTACAACACCCCAATACTGCGGTGGGCATTGAAGCGGTGTATTTTGTTTCGAATGATCCGGCAGCAACCGCGCAAAAATTTGCTGGACTGTTTTCGCAAGACCATCAAGAAATGCATGGCGCGCATCGATTGCGTTTGGCACGCGGTGAACTATGGGTGACCACCCCTGAGGCGTGGCGCAGTCGCGTTCCAGGAAAGTTTTTACCACCCTTGCCTGCACCTGCAGGGTTTGGGGTGCGTGTGCGCTCATTAGCAACGACGCGTGAATGGCTCACGCAACAAGGCGTTGCCATTCAAACGGGCATGCACGATGGTTCTAGTTTTTGGGTCGCACCCGAAGAAGCAGGCGGCGCAGCGATTCAATTTATTCAAGCGTAAATCTTTTCAACATCACAACACGTAACCACAGGAAAAAACCATGAAGGCAGCAGTCATTCACGAACACGGTGGGCCAGGCAGCATCAAATACGAATCTAATTTTCCGGATCCGACGCCAGCACCCGATGAGGTGATACTCAAAGTCGGCGCAGCCACGCTGAACTATCACGATGTCTTCACGCGTAAAGGCATGCCTGGCATCAAAGTGCCGATGCCTTGCATTCCGGGTCTGGACTTTGCCGGTGAAATTGTAGAAGTCGGCAAGGAAGTCAAAGGCTGGCATGTGGGTGATCGCGTCATGGTCGATCCCGTCGATCGCAAAAACGCCGGTGGCCTGCTGGGTGAGATGCGTCCCGGTGGATTGGCTGAGCTGTGTGCAGTACCCGATCATCATTTAGTCAAACTGCCCGATGACGTCTCTTACGAAGCCGCCGCGTGCTTACCGGTTGCCTACGGCACAGCACTGCGCATGATGTACACCATTGGCCAAATCAAAGAAAAAGAGCGTGTGATGATTCTGGGCGCCTCCGGTGGCGTGGGCACGTGCTGCGTACAACTGGCCAAGATGGTCGGCGCAGAAGTCATCGCCTGCGCTTCGAACCCAGACAAACTCAAGCGTTTGGGTGAATTGGGAGCCGATCATTTACTTGATTACACCAAGGTCGATTTTATGAAATGGACCTACGAAAAATTCGGCAAACCGCATCGTCGTAAATTTGAAGGCGGCATGGATGTGGTGGTGAACTACACGGGCGGTGACACGTGGGTCAAATCGATGCGTGTGTTGCATCGTCGCGGTCGTTTGCTGACCTGCGGCGCGACCGCCGGTTATGATCCGCAAGAGGATTTACGTTTTATGTGGACCTTCGAGCTACAAATCTTGGGTTCAAACGGCTGGATGCGCGAAGATTTATTTACGCTACTCGACTTGGTACAAACAGGCAAACTCAAACCCGTGATCGATAAAACGTTCCATCTCTCGCAAGCCAACGAAGCCTTCGCGATGCTCGAAGATCGCGTGGTGTTTGGCAAAGTGGTGGTGAAACCATGAGCGCTGGCGAACAACCCGCAGTGTTAGATCTAGCCGCGATTCAAGCCATCTTTGATCGCTCACCGTTTATTAGTTTTCTGGGCTTAAAGGCCACTGCGCTCGATCATGCCAAGAGCACGTTCTCTGCGCGTATGCCGTTGCGTCCTGAACTCGAGCGTCGCGCCGGCACCAAGCAATTTCATGGCGGACCGATTGCATCGTTTATCGATACGGTAGGTGATTTTGCCATCGGCATGCTGGCGGGCGGTGGCGTGCCCACCATTAACTTGCGTATCGATTATCTCCGTCCAAGCGTGGGAGATTATTTAGATGCAACTGCCGTGGTTCGTCGCGCAGGTAAAAGCACCGCCGTGATTGATATCGATGTATTTGGTCCAGACGGCAAGTTGGTGGCAGTTGGACGTGGCACGTACTCACCGAGCGTGAGTTAATTCGTTTTATTTCTAGGAAAATTCCATGCGCACTCTGTACCGAATACACGCGCTTGTGCTGGCTTTGCTGCTCAGCGCATTCGTTAGCCATGTGTTTGCTCAACCGCAGCAGAAAGTGGTGTTTGGTACGGTCACTGCAGTCACCCCATCGTTGGGAGTGATTGTAGTGGCCAAGGCGCTGGGATTTTTTAAAGACGAAGGGTTAGACGTTGAGATTGTTGAATTCAACGGTACCGGCACCCTACTTCCGCAAATGACCGCGAAACGCGTGCAGGTGGGTTACCCCAACCCCGATGTACTGATGATTTCGCGTCAACCGGGTAAAGATCCGCTGCCGCTGAAGTTTTTTTATAACGCCACGCGTGAATCGGGTTGGGAGTTTGTGGTGCTCTCAGATTCACCGATCAAAACGCTGAATGACCTACGCGGTAAAAAACTGGGCGTGGGTTCGCTGACCTTTGGCAACATCCCCATCACCCGCGCCATGTTTAAGGAGCTGGGCATTGAGGTGGAACTCACGCCAGTGGGGGTTGGTGCGCCCGCCTTTCTAGCCTTACGTGAACGCAAAATCGATGCATTAAATTTATTTGATTCGCAACACGCGACCATAGAAACGCAAGGCACCGCGATTCGTCGGTTGGCCATGCCGAAAAAATACAAAGATCTATTCTCAAACGGGCTGATCGCGCACGAAGATACGCTACGTGACAATCCTAAAATGCTGATTGGATTTGGTCGTGCCGTGGCCAAGGCCAGCGTGTATTGCGAAACCAATCGTGAAGCCTGTATTCGCGCGTATTGGACGCTCTATCCCAACCAAAAACCAACGGGGGTAGATGAAGCCAAGGCGGTGGCAGATGGTGTGCGCATCATGGGTGCACGCTTTGATAAGTACCTCGACTTTGATGGTGCCAAAGAACGTCGCTGGGGTGAGTTTCCGTTACAAGCGTGGAAAGATTTTGCCAACACTTTGTACGAAGGCGGCCAACTCACCACGCGCGACATTCCTGTTGAAACGTGCTTCACCAATGCGCTCGTGCCTGAGATGATGAAATTTGATGCCAGTGCCATTGTGACGCGTGCCCGTAGCGGAAAATAACCCAACTCTGAGCTCATCCATGCGTACAACCGCAGCACTGGTACTCGTCTTTGGCTTGTTCTCCGGTGTTGCGAGCGCACAGCAAAAACCAACCGTTGAAAAAATCACCTTCGGCTTGGTGAGCGCACTGACCCCAGCGAATGGCCAAATTCTAGTGGCCAAACACTTGGGTTACTTGGCTGAAGAAGGTATCGATGTCGAGACCGTGGTGTTTAATGGCACCGCCATCCTATTACCGCAGATCATGCAAAAGCGCGTCACGATCGGCTTTCCTAATCCCGATCCACTGATCATCGCGCGTCAACCTGGGCGAGAAGCGCTACCACTGAAATTTTTCTATAACGTGATCCGCGAAAACGTTTGGGAATTCGCCGTGCCCGCCTCCTCTCAAATTAAAACGCTCACCGATTTAAAAGGGCGACGTTTAGCAGTTGGCGCACTTACCTTTGGCAATATCCCGCTCACACGCGCCATGTTTAAAGAGATGGGTATCGACGTGGGTCGCGATCTTGAATTGGTCCCAACCGGATTGGGCGCGCCGGCGTTTCTTGCTTTACGCGATGGGCGCGTAGATGCGCTGAATTTATTCGATACGTTACACACGCAACTCGAACTCTCTGGTACGCCGATCCGTCGGTTGAAAATGCCTACGCAGTACGCGGAGCTTTTTTCAAACGGCTTGATCGCACACGAAGACACGCTGCGCCAACAACCGCGCTTGCTCATCGCATTTGCGCGCGCTTTCGCCAAGGCCACGTTGGTGTGTAACGCCAATCGTGCGGGCTGCGTGAAGGCGGCATGGAAAGAGCAACCGCAACTCAAACCGCAAGGCGATGAAACGCGCGCGCTCGCCGAGTCGGTGGCCTTGCTCAACACCCGCTACGATAAATACTTGGCGTTTCCCAAAGGGCAGCTACCGCGCTGGGGAGAATACCCCGAGGGCGCTTGGAAAAACATGATTCGTGTGATGGCCGAGGGCGGTCAAATTCAAAGCACAGCCATCGATACAAACGCGTTGTACACCAACACACTCGTCAGTGCGATCAATAACTTTGATACGCTGAATGTGTTGGCCGATGCCAAAAAACTTCCCTAACTGTTCCGTGCGCACTGCCGGCGCGCAAGCTGCATGAGGTTATCTGAATGAATGCTCCACAGCCGCTGTATGTTGTGAATCAACGCACACCTGATCCGCGTGTGACTTTTGATCGTGCGATTGCCGAACAATACGTACTGTATGCCCATCGCTTAGCCGCGCGTGGTTATGTGCAAGCCGCGGTGGGCAATATGGTGATCCGCGTGCCGCATGCCGATTACCCAGATGGCGTGTGTTACGTGAAAGCCCAAGGCGTGTCACTAGAAGAAATGACCATCGATGATTTAGTGATCACGGACATTCCTGTGGGTCGTATTTTGGTTGGTGAGCGCGCCACCACAGTAGGGCATCAAATGAATCGCGAGATGCTTAGGTTACGTCCTGACATTCACTGCGTGATTCATTTACATCACGACGAAACAGTCGCCCTACTGGCCGCTGGTTGCGAGACCATCCGTCCAACGGGTCTAACCCTGCCGTATTTGATGCAAAAGCCGATGCACTATTTACCTGCACACATCAATGTAGAGGAAGATGTTGGCCCAATCAAAACGTTTATCGCTGAGACCAATTGCGTGCTGATGAAACGCCATGGCTTTACGGTGCTAGGCCGCACGGTATCGGAATGCTACGGCCGCGTGAATATTTTGGCCGCAGAAGTGAAACGTAACATCATCGCGGAGCAACTCGCGGCGGTACGTGGTACACAGGTGGATTACTTATCTGACGAAGAAGTCCAATGGATGTATCAGCAGGGTGATGCGGTCATGTACCCAAAGGTGAAATAATGCGGTCAATACAATGGATGCGCGGATTACTTTGCTTTTTGATTAGTGCCTCGGTTTGCGCACCGCTGGCGGCGCAAACGACATGGCCCAATCGCGCGATCAAACTGGTGGTGCCCTTTCCACCTGGCGGTGGTACGGATTTGGTAGCCCGCTCGATTGCCGCGCGATTATCAGATGCCTTGGGTCAACCGGTGGTCGCAGAAAATCGCCCTGGCGCTGGCGGCACGATTGGTGCGGATGCAGTTGCAAAGAGCACACCGGACGGCTACACAATCGGTATCGCGACTTCAAGCACACATCCCGCAGCGATCGTTCTACAAAAAAATGTGCCTTACGATCCGGTGAAAAGCTTTGCGCCCATCTCATTAGTGGGTAGCACCTCATACGTATTGGTTGCCACCCCGACGTTAGCCGCAAACAACATCAACGAATTGGTCGCGTATGCGCGCGCCAACCCCGGAAAATTAAATTTTGCCAATGTCGGTACCTCAACCCTTGGCTACTTGTTGTCGTTGCAACTCAAGGCACTCACCTCCACGCAAATGGTCGATGTGTCCTATAAGGGCTCGGCGCAAATTTATCCCGACCTGATTTCAGGGCAGGTATCGGTGTTTTTAGATAA
>CAWUMP010000025.1:0-15911 GCA_963923385.1 uncultured bacterium
ACGACGGGCCGACGAGTTTTTTGTCGATTGCGTGACAGGACAAACAATGGTGTTTACGTGCCAAATCTTCGCTGGCTTGCGCCAATGTCGGCGCGCATAGGCAAAGGGTGGCGATAATGGACAGCGTCGATTTCATCAATGCTCCTAAAAGTGGCTCAGTCATCGTGATCGGTAATGGCACCTAAACTCGCGGTCGACACAAGCTTGGTGTACTTGGCCAGTAAACCACGGGTATAACGCGGCTTGGGTTGCTTCCATTTTTTACGGCGTGCAGCAATTTCTTTTTGACTGACATTGAGTTGGATCAGGCGCTTGTGTGCATCGATGGTGATGGAGTCGCCGTTCTTGACCAACGCAATGGTGCCGCCTACAAATGCTTCAGGCGCCACATGTCCGACCACCATGCCCCAGGTTCCACCTGAAAAACGACCATCGGTAAGTAACCCCACCGACTCACCCAGCCCCTGCCCGATCAACGCCGACGTTGGCGCAAGCATCTCTTGCATGCCCGGTCCCCCTTTGGGGCCTTCGTAGCGAATCACCACCACGTCACCGGCTTTAATTTTTTTAGCGAGAATCGCTTTCATGGCATCAGGCTCTGAATCAAACACGCGTGCTGGTCCGGTAATCACCGGATTTTTTAAGCCGGTAATTTTTGCCACACACCCTTCGGTGGCGAGATTGCCTTTCAAGATGGCCAGATGGCCTTGCTTGTACAACGGGTTGTTAAACGGTCGAATGACATCTTGATTTTTTGCCGGCACGGCAGGAATCGAACGCAGCTCTTCGGCCATCGTTTTACCGGTGATCGTCATGCAATCACCGTGTAGCAAACCATTCGCGAGCAAAATTTTCAGTACTTGCGGTACACCGCCTGCGCGATGAAAGTCCACTGCAACATAGCGTCCAGAGGGTTTTAAATCACACAACACTGGCACCCGACGGCGCACGCGTTCAAAGTCATCGATGGTCCATTTGACTTGCGCTGCCGCAGCGATTGCCAAGAAGTGCAACACCGCATTCGTAGAGCCGCCAGTCGCCATAATTAATGCCACAGCGTTTTCAATCGATTTTCGCGTAATGATTTTGCGCGGACGTAAATTCTTGCGTACTGCATTCACCAACACTTTTGCTGAGGCCGCAGCGGAATCGGCTTTTTCTGCATCGGGTGAGGCCATTTGCGATGAGCCCAACAGACTCATGCCTAAGGCTTCAAACGAAGAGGACATGGTGTTAGCGGTATACATACCACCGCACGCACCCACCGAGGGGCAGGCATTTTTTTCAATGCCCACAAAATCTTCTTTGCTCATCTTGCCCGCGGAATACGCACCCACCGCTTCAAAGGCCGACACAATGGTGAGATCAACACCCTTCCATTTACCCGGCTTGATGGTGCCAGCGTAGACATAAATCGCCGGCACATTCATGCGCGCAATCGCCATCATTCCGCCTGGCATATTTTTGTCGCAACCACCCACGACCAGCGCGCCATCCATCGCTTGTCCATTGACCGAAGTTTCGATCGCGTCGGCAATCACTTCTCGCGACACCAACGAATACTTCATGGCTTCGGTACCCATGCCAATGCCATCTGTAATGGTCGGTACACCAAACATTTGTGGTTTAGCACCGGCAGTTTCGAGTGCTGCGATGGCACGATCCACCAAGGGCTGAATACCGGCGTTACACGGGTTGAGTGTGGAGTGTCCGTTGGCTACACCAATAATAGGCTTATCAAAGTCACCGTCTTTAAAACCCACAGCGCGGAGCATGGCGCGATTGGGTGAGCGGGCAACACCACCCGTGATCGTTTTAGAGCGCCAATTGGATTGATCAGCCACGGTGCAATCTCCTAAGTTTTTGAAGCTGGCGATGATAGCAAGTCAGCGCGCGTTTGCCGCGGCCCAAATAAGGCCAACAGCGCACCCCCCACCACTAGCGCAAAGCCAGCGGCATGAAAGAAACGTATCGGTTCGTTGAGCACCAACACGGCAAAGACACTCGCAAACACCGGCATCAGGTGCACCAACACCCCCGCTTTTGCAGCGCCAATGCGCGCCACGCCATGGTTGTAGGCCAGCATCGCCAGCAGCGTCGGGCCCGCCCCGATGTATGCCAACACCAACACCGTGGTCATCGTGAAGCTTGGCGTAGAAATGAACAGCACTTCAAACAACGCCAACGGTAGCGTTTGCATCACGCCAATCAGCGAAATACAGCCGATCAACGCGTGGGCCGATAACTTCGCTGGCCGACGATCCAAATAGATGGTGTAAATCGACCACATCAACATCGACACAAAAAACGCTACGTCCCCCGGGGTGAACTGCAAACTCAGCACACGTTCGAACGCCCCTTGAAACAAAATCACCAACACGCCAAGCATTGAAACCGCGACGCCGAGTATTTCTAATGACTGAATTCGACGCCGGCCTAAGATCGCACTCCAAATCAAAATCTGCACTGGGATAGTTGAATTCATCAAACCAAGATTCACCGCCGAAGACCATTGCAGACCCAAATTGGTGATGATGTTTTGTGGTGCGCAAGCAAGTAAGGCGTAGACGCAGAGAATTTTCCAGTGATGACGAAACGCCGCCTGGATGTATGCGCGTTCGACCCACAACACTGGGGTCAGGATCACCAGCACGATCAACCAACGTAGCCATGCCAGCGTGATTGGTCCGATCGATGCCAAGACCAAGCGCGTGAGTGCAGGATTACTGCCCCATAAGGCTGTCGTCAAAATCACCGCCGCATACGCGGTCCAAGGGCGTTGGTTCAATACGCGAGTCATCACATCAAGCACAATCTGCGTAGCATGCCTGAAGCAACGTATGGCGTCGACGCATTGCGCGAGACAATGGATAGCAACAGCATCAACGAAGCAGGTAACATCGCGTTTGTATGCTCATCCATCCCAACATTGACCCTGTCGCGCTCGCCATTGGTCCGCTCGCCATTCGCTGGTATGGCTTGATGTATCTGATTGGTTTTGGTGCCGCGTGGTGGCTGGGTCGGCGGCGGATCAATCAAGGTCACGCGCCGATCAATTTAGTGCAATTTGAAGACCTGATGTTTTGGTGCATTCTCGGCGTCATTCTCGGTGGACGCATCGGCTACGTATTGTTTTATAAGCCCGCCTACTATCTTGCCCATCCCAATGAAATTTTATTTATTTGGCAAGGTGGCATGAGTTTTCATGGCGGCTTTCTAGGGGTGTTGATCGCGCTGTATTGGATCGCGCGGCGCCATCAGATTGCGTGGCTCAAACTCGGTGATTTTTTAGCGCCATTGGTCCCAATTGGCCTGGCTACCGGACGTCTCGGGAATTTTTTAAACGGCGAACTCTGGGGCCGTGTCACCGATGTGTCTTGGGGTATGTTGTTTCGCGATGGTGGACCCATGCCACGACACCCTTCACAGTTATATGAAATGTTCGCCGAAGGCGTATTGTTATTCGTGTTGCTCTGGTGGTATTCCTCGCGTCCTCGCCCAACCGGCGCGGTGGGTGGATTATTTTTATTGGGCTATGGGTTTGCACGGTTTGTTTGTGAATTCGCCCGCGAACCAGACGCGTTTCTCGGCGTGCTTTCGTTGGGAATGACCATGGGTCAATGGCTCTGCCTGCCTATGCTGTTAGTAGGTGCGCTGTTGTTAGTGCGCAGCCATCGCTCGATCTCCGTCAGCCAAACCGATTGAGCTCAAACGTGCCTCTATCGACAAAAGAACTCGATCAGCTAGAGCAGTTTCTAGAATCCGACCATCCCTTCGGTTGGGACCCGCTGCCTCTGGATGTCATGCAAGGCTTTTTATGTGGCGTTGCAAGCCTGCCGTTTGCTTTAGACCATGACGATTGGTTAGCGCCCGCACTGGGCATCGAAGGCGCAATGACCGCCGATGCGCAAGCAAAAATTTGGGTGCAGTTACTCACGCGTTATTTTGAACAACAACGTGCTGCCCTAGATGGTCGCGAAGATGCTGCGCTTATTTTTTTAGGCGAGGATGCCGCCGCACAAACACCCGAGGCCTGGTCAAACTGGTGCTTAGGCTTTTGCGAAGCGTTTGATATTTTTGAAGCGCCCACCGAGGGATTGCTCGATTCAGCTGCGTTGCTGGAGTTGATGTTTCCGTTACGAGCCCTGGCCGATCCGCAAGCTGAACGCAAACGCAATCACATGAATGCCCCGCAATGGCAAGCGCTGCTGCACGATTGCGCAAGCGAGCTGTGGCCCACCGTGCTGGAAGTATATCGCCACGGTCTTGCACAACGTAAAAAATAATTTCCTGGTCAAACGCATCGATCGTTGATGCGACAGTGGATCTGATCCTCGTACCAAGCGCGTTTTATTTTTCGGTCGAGTGCACGCAACCTGCAGCGTCGCCAAAACGTTCTTGCATCACCACAGCAAGTGTTTTATCGCGATGCGCTACATGTCCGCCCGATCGCACGCGATACGCCGCTGGATGTTGTGCGTGATGCGCCGCTTCGCCTTGTGCCACAGCGCGCGCTGATTGCATGACCAATCGTCGAAAACGCACAATACCTAAATCGGTGGGACCTAAATGTTCACGCGTACGGTCAGCAATCAAGCCTTGACTGTCTTGAATAGCGGCATCTTGTTCTGACACGCCCTGAATACCAGTGTAGGTGGCGCGTTGTTGTAGATCACGATCAATCAAATAATCGTTACTGCGGTTACGTAGTGGCATCCAGTGTTCATCCACTGTGGCATGCACAGTGTGTCCTGCACGAAATTTATCGCGCTCTTCATCAGTCAATGCACGCTCGGGGTTCCAGCTGTAACAATAAATCCAGCACGAGTGATCATCAATCGGCACCCACGTTTGACCGTGGTAATTTTCCCCAGGAAACGCATTGGGTGCCAAGGCGTGGCATGGCATCAAAAATTGGCTAATGCGCCAATACAACGCATCGCCATCGGCGCGGCGCGATGCGCCCATCACTAAACCAGCGGCATGTTCGTGTACGGTAAACACCGGTAACCCATCGTTTTTTAACCAGCGTGCACGGTCTTTCGCTACACCCGCTTCGGCGCCAGATAGCACCGACATTAAATGGGATTCCGACTCACCCACCGCCATATGCAAATACGTAAAGTGCGTGGTGTCTAACGCCCCTTCGCAGGCTTGAGCCCAATTGCATTGCTGTCGTTTTTTTGAAACGTAACGATGACTGGATGGCACCAGCGCAAATTCTAAATGGGGGAGTTCAGGTGGCGTATCGCCTGCACCCATCCACACCCAAATCATTTCTCCCCACTCACGTACCGGTAATGCTTTCACGTGCATGGTATCGCGATACGATGCATTGGCGGGGACCGATGGCATATCGACACAGCGACCAGTCACGTCAAATTTCCAACCGTGATAGGCGCAGCGCAAACCACAATCTTCGTTGCGCCCAAAAAATAGATTCGCGCCACGATGTGGGCAATGCGGTTCCAATACCCCGACGCGTCCGGCGCTGTCGCGAAAAGCAACAAAGTCTTCGCCCATGACTCGCACACGTTTGGGTGGGCCGTCTGGTGTCGGCAACTCTTGTGACAGTAAAACAGGCAACCAATGCTCACGAAACAAGCGGCCCATCGGCGTACTCGCACCGGTTTGCGTCAATAACTCATTTTCTTCTTTGCTCAGCATATCGGGTGGGGTTACTGCATTAGATTGATTGGTGATGCTTCGCCTTGAAATAGGGTCTTTTTATGACGGTCGATATACCACCACACGAACCGGTGTCGGATTGAAATCATTCACCGGGTTATTCATTTGTGGACAATTCGAAATCACGGCAAGCACATCCATTTCGGCTCGCAAGTCTAGATAATCACCTGGCTTTGAAATGCTCGGGCCCATATCCATCTGACCATCTGCAGCAACAGGCACATACATAAAGAAATTTAAATTCGCAACCAAGTCACGTGGTCCCATGCCATAGCGCTTGAGTTGTGCCAGAAAATTTGCTCGACAGTTGTGGTCTTCGCCTTTGCCATAGCGACGCTGGTTGAGCGCTGAAGAACAACACCCGCCGATCGTGTCGTGAAATCCGCAGGTGTCATGAATGACCGTAAACAAGGGGTTACACTGAATCGAATAGATGACGGTACCTTCACGTACAAACAAATTACCATTGATTTTCATGGTGTCAGCGGCTGCATATCGGTCTTCAACGTCGTTGGCGTTGTAGCAAAGAAAATCCACCGCTTGCTTACCCTCGAGATCAATAATGCGCAGTACTTCGCCTTGTTGAATCACGCGACTCCAACCAGCGCGCGCTGGAATGACTTCATCCAAAATAATTTTTTCTTGCGTGCGTTGAGTCATCGCCAAATACCTTGTTATTGGTTGACTGAAACCAGCGCCTGTTCGAGCAGACGCACCACGTGGATCGCTTGTCTGTGTGTGCCATCGGCAATTTGATGTCGACAACTGGTGCCATCGGCGACAATCACATCTTCAGCCGCAGCGGCACGCACGGCGGGTAAGACGGCTGCTTCGGCCATTTGCATGGATATCGCGTGATGTTCGGCCTCATAACCAAAACTACCGGCCATGCCACAGCAACTACTTTGGATCACGTCCACGTGTAGTTCGGGAATCAGCCGTAAGGTTTGTTCGACCGCGGACATCGCATCGGCAGCTTTTTGATGACAATGCCCGTGCAATAAGACGCGCTTAGCTAAGGGTTTAAATTGCAAGGCCCAGCGTTTTGCGCGCACTTCTTCCGCAATAAATTCTTCCAGTAAAAATGCTTGTGCGGCTAACGCGCGCGTGTGCTCACCAGGATGCAGCACTTTAAATTCATCACGCAAGGTTAGTAAACAGGAAGGCTCTAGGCCAATCACTGGCACACCCGCTTGAATGTACGGCTGCAGAACCTTCAACATGCGCTGCACTTCTTCTCGTGCTTGTTCGATTTGTCCGACCGCCAGAAAAGTGCGGCCACAGCATAAAGGCCGTTCGGTCCCCGTGTGTGGACGATGCACTAAATAGCCAGCCGCTTCCAAGACACGCACGGCTGCCAACGCATTTTCTGGCTCGAAATAATGATTAAAGGTATCGACCAACAACACCACTTCACCGACATATGCTTTAGCAACCTGTGTATTCGTTTTTGTTGTCGATGCATGGTGTTGATTGAGCAGCACTTGCGCATGCTGACGTGTCCACTGTGGCATGCGACGTTCTTCAGATAAGCCGGTGGCCCATGTACGTCCTGGCAGTTGCATGCAAAGGTTCATGAGTGGCGCCAGCCGTGCAGCCCACGGTGCGTATCGTGGCAACCAACCAATGATGCGATCACGCCATTGCAAACCGTGGCGCTGTTTCCATTGATGCTGAAATTCGATCTTCATTTTTGCCATGTCCACACCGGTCGGACATTCACGCTGGCAACCTTTACACGACACGCACAAGTCGAGTGCTTCTTTGACTTCGTTTGAAATCAAGCCAGCTTGACCGAGCTGCCCAGACAAAGCTAACCGTAGGGTGTTAGCACGCCCTCGGGTGAGGTGTTTTTCATCGCGCGTGATGCGATACGACGGACACATCGTACCGACATCAAATTTACGACAGTGGCCGTTGTTGTTGCACATCTCGACGGCTTTATCTAAACCACCAAACGCTGACCAATCTAACGCGGCTTTCACACCCAAGGTGTTGTAATCGTGATTGAAACGAAACAGCCTACGATCATCCATTTTTGGTGGATTCACAATCTTGCCTGGATTCATTAATCTGCGTGGATCCAGATCGTGCTTAATTTCGGCTAAACACGCGGTTAAACGCGGTCCAAAAAATGGCGCAATCCATTCAGAACGCACCAAGCCATCGCCGTGCTCACCGGAATACGCGCCTTTATATTGCTTCACCAACGCGCTTGCTTGTTCTGCAATCGCGCGCATTTTTTTCGCGCCATCACGGCGCATATCTAAGATGGGCCTGACATGCAGCGTTCCAACTGACGCATGGGCGTACCACGTCCCGCGTGTTCCGTGTTGCTCAAACACCTCGGTGAGCTTTGCGGTGTATTCCGCGAGATGTTCTAGTGGGACTGCGCAGTCTTCGATAAACGAGACAGGTTTACCATCGCCCTTCATCGACATCATGATGTTTAAACCGGCTTTACGTACGTCCCAGAATTTTTTTTGTAATCCTGCGTCGAGCACTTCGACCACGCTACCCGGTAAACCCAGATCGCCCATCAAGGCCACCAATTGCTTGACCTGATTTACCAACGGTGCGTGTGTGTCTCCTGAAAATTCGACTAACAACACCGCCTCAGGCTCGCCCTTGATGACCGCATCCACGGTGGGGCGAAAAGCGGCGATATCCCGGGCCAATTCAATCATCGTACGATCAACCAGCTCGACTGCACTCGGACCGAGTGTCACGATGTGTTGTGTCAAATCCATCGCTTGATAAAACGTTGGAAAGTGCACGACGCCTAAGGTTTTATGTGTCGGTAATGGCGAGAGCTTAAGATGCAGCCGCTCAAAGTAAGCCAGCGTACCTTCCGAACCAACCAACACATGTGCGGCATTGGCATGCGGCGCACCGAGATGATCTAAGTTATAGCCCGCCACGCGACGTTGTACCTTTGGAAAACGCACGGCGATTTCTTCACGCTCACGTTCGTACAGTGCTTGCCAGCGATCGAGTAACGCCACATAGCCGCTGGGCCCAGAACGATCCTGCATGGGACCAAAACGCCAGGCGTTTCCTTGGGCAGTCCATGCATCGATGGCCAACACGTTGTGCACCATGTTGCCGTAGGCGATTGAGCGCGAGCCGCAAGAATTATTGCCTGCCATGCCCCCCAAAGTGGCTTGCGCGCTGGTGGATACATCGACCGGAAACCACAACTGATGCTTCT
The DNA here is from genome assembly GCA_963923385.1 of uncultured bacterium. Taxonomy (GTDB): domain Bacteria; phylum Pseudomonadota; class Gammaproteobacteria; order Burkholderiales; family SG8-39; genus SZAS-79. The sequence goes on from CAWUMP010000025.1 coordinate 8,900, forward strand.
TGAGTGTTGCGTTGAGATGATCCAGCACGACACCAGGTTGCACCCATGCGGTTTGATTTTCTACATCAACATCGAGGACGTGATCTAAGTACTTGGTGTTATCAATAATTAATGCGGCACCCACCGTTTGTCCACATTGTGAGGAACCGGCACCACGCGGCAACACCGGCACCCCTGCTTCGATGGCCAGTTGCATCGCTATGCGCGCTGCTTCTGGTGTTTTGGGGATCACCACGCCCACGGGTTCAATCTGATAGATGGATGCATCGGTGCTATAGCGTCCGCGCGATGCGGCATCAAACAACACCTCGCCTTGCACCTCGCGCTTGAGTCGTTGCACAAACGCACCGTCTGTCATAGGTACTTTATAAAAACGCAGTGGCTGCGACTCGGATGGGCTGTACGTGTTCATGCGGCAACCGCCGTTGTGGGTTCGGTCAACACAGCGAGCACAGCTGCGGTTTTCTGCGCAAGATGTGCTGACAATAAGTCTTTGAGCCGCGCACCATCACGCGCAGTCAAGGCCTGCAAAATAGCCTCGTGCTCGGCGACCGCGGCTTCCCAACGCGACCCAGACAAATTCGCCATGTAGCGAACCCTTCGTACGTTGTCATTGAGCTGCCGATACGTTTGCAGTAACACCAAATTACCGGTGGCCTGCACCAAGGCTAAGTGGATGGCTTGATTGTGATCAAAGTAAGCGCGTAAATCGCCACGTGCATGCGCCGCCCGCATTTCAAAGTGCAACGCCCGAATGTTGGCAATCTCGCTATCGCTGGCATGCTGACAGACCAGCTCGCCGACTAATGCCTCAAGCGCACCCATGACGCGCAAGGTTTGCGCGATCCGTTCGGCGTGAATGGGCGTCACGATCGCACCACGATTTGGCAGTAATTCGGCCAAGCCCTCGTTGGCCAAGAGCTTGAAGGCTTCGCGCAGCGGGGTGCGCGAAATACCCAGTTGGGTGGCAAGGACCCGCTCGTTTAAACGCGTTCCCGGTGCCAACTCGCCGCGCACAATTGCTTCGCGTAAACGATCGATGGCTGCCGCGTGCAGCGGCCGGCGAGCAATCGGATCAACCGCGGAAATTGCTGCAGCTTCTGGTGCAGCATCGCTTGCAGCATCAGCGAGTCGGCTTAAACCCAACATCTTGATTTCTCCTTAATTTGCATGCAGAATACAAAAAAATGCCGGCAAAAGCAATGCTGCACTTCTTTGCTGCGCGACCAATCTTATTTTGTATGCAAAGGAAAAGTATGGTCTATCACGCTGGACGACACTTTCTACAGATTCCTGGACCAACCAATGTGCCGGATCGCGTGCTGCGCGCCATCGATTTTCCGACCATGGATCATCGAGGCCCCGAGTTTGCCGACCTTGGTAAAGCCTGTCTGGAGGGCATGAAAAAAGTTTTCCAGACTAAGGCGCATGTGGTGATTTATCCCGCCTCGGGGACCGGCGCCTGGGAAGCTGCGTTGGTCAATACTTTGTCGCCCGGCGACGCGGTGTTGATGTACGAAACCGGTCAATTCGCTACGCTGTGGCAAAAGCTTGCGCGACGCTTGGGCTTGGCGCCAGAGTTTATCGCTGGCGATTGGCGCACCGGGCCCGATCCCGCCAAGATTGAAGCGCGATTACGTGCCGACACGAGCCATACGATCAAAGCGGTCTGCGTTGTACACAATGAAACCTCCACTGGCGTGACCGCCCGAATCGCTGATATTCGTCAGGCCATCGATGCGGCAAAACATCCGGCGCTGTTGATGGTTGATACGATTTCTTCGCTCGCCTCGATTGATTACCGTCACGACGCATGGGGCGTGGATGTCACTGTGGCGGGATCGCAAAAAGGGCTGATGCTGCCACCAGGCTTATCGTTTAACGCCATCAGCGACAAAGCCCTCGCGGCATCCAAAACAGCCCAGCTTCCGCGTTCGTATTGGGCCTGGGATGAAATGCTTGCGAGCGGTGAGCGTGGTTATTTTCCGTATACCCCTGCCACCAATCTTTTATATGGCTTACGTGAAGCACTTGCGATGTTGTTTGAAGAAGGCTTAACGCAGGTGTTTGCTCGTCACGACCGGCACGCCGAGGCCACCCGACGCGCAGTGCGTGCTTGGGGCTTAGAAGTACTTGCAACCAATCCGCAAGAATTTTCGAGTGCGCTGACGGCAGTGGTGGTACCTGAAGGTGTAAACGCAGACATGGTGCGAGAGGTGATTTTGCAGCACTTCAATATGTCCTTGGGCACAGGGTTAGGTCAGCTCGCCGGTAAAGTCTTTCGTATTGGGCATCTGGGTGACTTTAACGACCTCACCCTGATAGGAACCTTAGCTGGTGTTGAAATGGGGCTACGCTTGGCTGGGGTCAATATCAAACCGATTGGCGTACAAGCGGCAATGGACTATCTAACGAAAGCGCAGCAAGAAAAACATACGTAGTCTAGATCGCCGAGATGCATACGCAGCACTAAAAAAGATGTATCAACAAAGACTGGAGACAGGTGAATGCGATTTTTCTTAAAAGCATCGTGGCTGATTGCAATCATCACAACGCTGTACGCCAACGTGGGTCTTGCGCAAACCTATCCAAGTAAAGCCATGCGCCTGATTGTTGGCTTTCCACCCGGTGGTGGCACAGATATCGTGTCGCGCGTGATCGCACAACGATTAAGCGAGTGGTACGGACAAGCCGTGGTGGTTGAAAACCGCTCGGGTGCTACCGGCTCGATTGGCGCAGATGCCTTAGCTAAAAGCGCACCGGATGGTTATACGATCATGATGGGTCATGCAAATTCGCATGCTATTTCACCCAATTTAGTTGCCAAGTTACCTTACGATCCAATTAAAGATTTTGCGCCCGTGGCCTATGTGGGTTACGTCCCCAACGTGCTCTCGTTGCATCCCTCAGTGCCTGCCAAAAACATGAAAGAGCTCGTCACACTGCTCAAAGCCCATCCAGGTAAATACACCTATGCCTCTTCGGGTAACGGTAGCTCGCAACATTTATCTGGCGAAATGTTTCGACTGCTCACCGGGGTCAACATCGTGCATGTACCGTACAAAGGCAGCGGTGACGGTATTCGTGATTTAGTTGCCGGCGTGGTCTCGATGAACTTCGACACCATGCCACCCGTACTACCCCATTTAAAAGACGGTCGCTTACGTGGGTTAGGGATTTCAACACCCAAACGTTTATCGCAATTGCCTGACGTACCAACCTTTACTGAAGAAGGGTTGACTGGTTTTGAAATCCTAAATTGGTACGGCGTGATGGCCCCTGCAGCAACCCCGCGCGAGATCGTGATGAAGCTCAACACCGATATCAATCGTGCAATGCGTGAATCTGATGTACGCACACGACTCGAGCAAGTCGGTACGCAGTTACGTGAAATGACACCGGAAGAGTTTGGCACCTTTATGCGCGCTGAGCTTGCTAAGTACGGCAAGCTCGTCAAAGACGCGAACATTCGATTGGAGTAAGACCCATGGCCGGTGAAGTATTGCTTGAGCGTGATGCAGGAATTGCCACCGTCGTTTTGTCTCATCCTGAGCGCATGAACGCGCTCACTTTGCCGATGTGGTTACAGGTTGGCGAACATATGCGCGCTTTATCTGCTGACACTAGCTTGCGCTGTGTCATTCTGAAAGGTGCAGGAGGCAACGCCTTTGCTGCCGGCGCGGATATTTCCGAATTTGCCACCGTACGCGCTAACGCAGCACAAGCCAAAATTTATGGTGAGCAGATTGCGTCCTCGATGCGGGCCGTGGCCGAGTGTTTACATCCAACCATCGCATTGATTCAAGGTGCCTGTGTTGGTGGTGGCCTTGAGCTTGCGTCGCAATGTGATTTACGCATTTGTAACGCAAGTGCACGCTTTGGTGTACCAATTAAAAATCTTGGCTTGGTAGTTGCGTACGACGAAATGGCTGGGCTGATCAATCTTGTTGGCCGTGCGACGGCACTAGAAATTTTGCTCGAAGGCCGCATTCTCAATGCCCAAGAAGCCTATGAAAAAGGCTTAGTCAATCGTGTGGTCGCTGATCAAGACATCGTCAGCGAAGGCTTAGCGATGGCGCAACGTGTCGCAGCTGGCGCACCGTTAGTGGCACGCTGGCACAAAAAATTTGCGCATCGTCTTGCGAGCGCAACACCACTCAGCGATGCTGAATATGCTGAGTCCTATGCCTGCTTTGATACGGAAGATTTTCGTCTTGGGGTCGCTGCGTTTCTTGAAAAGAAGAAACCCTCGTTTGTTGGTCGGTAATTGATTGGTCGCAGAGTAGTTTGCTGCAACACATCATTGATACTGTTCGCGCCTCATCGATGACGCTGCATCACCCCTCTGCTAAGATTCCCCGGCTGGGCCCACCCCCTGAGGAGAACTCGATGTTCACATACCGCGCGATGATCGGCTTTGTTGCGTTAGTCGGCTGTTTGATAACGCAAGTGGTTGAAGCACAAACTTGGCCAACTAAACCGGTGACCTTAATCAATCCATTCGCGCCAGGTGGTGGCGTGGACGCGTTTGCGCGGCCTTTGTCGGCAAAGCTCACACAATCCACAGGTCAGCAATTTTTAGTCGAAAACGTTTCTGGTGCGGGTGGCACGGTCGGTGCCGCGAATGCCGCACGGCGTGCGCCGGATGGTTACACCTTTTTTATGGGTGCGGTCCATCACGCGATTGCAGAAAGTTTGTACGCCAAGCTGCCTTATCACATTGAAAAAGATTTTGTACCCGTCACCGTGGTGGCGTATGTGCCAAACGTGGTGGTGGTTCATCCCAAGCATGCATTCAAAACGATGCAAGAGTTCATGGCATATATGAAAGCCAACCCGGGTCGGATGAATTTTGGTTCAGCAGGCAGCGGGACTTCACATCATTTAGCGGTCGAGCTGTTTAAAACGCAGACCGGTACATTTAGTACGCACATTCCTTATCGTGGCGCTGGACCAATGATGCAAGATTTACTCGCCGGACAAGTCGATTTCGCTTTTGACACCATGAGCACTTCCGCTGGACAAATTCGTGCAGGTAAACTGCGCGCCCTCGCGGTTACCACGGGTAAACGTATTCCTCTATTACCTGACACGCCAACGCTACAAGAAGTTGGTGTGAAAGGCTTTGATGTATCGACTTGGTATGCCATGTGGGCGATTCGTGGTACGCCGCAAGCGATCATTGATCGTATGCATGCAGAAACGCTCAAGGCCTTGGCATTGCCTGATAGTAAAGAGCTTTGGGCATCGCAAGGCGCAGAGCCTGGCGGACAATCTCCAGCAGAGTTCGGCAAATTTGTGAACGCCGAAATCATACGTTGGGCGAAAGTCGTCAAAGACTCCGGCGCAAAGGTAGACAACTGATCGACTCGCAGCGCGCTTCATCGCCTCACACCACCGCCGACCAACCGCCAGCACATCTTGTACGACACGCCGCGCTAAACGGCGTACGTGCTGCGGCTGGTATTCCGAGTTGGGTGCTCGTTACCGGTTACTTGGGGTTTGGTGCACTCGCTGCCGGACATCAATTGTCTTTACTCGGCACCCTACTGTCGACCTTAACGATTTGGGCCTTACCTGGCCAATTAATTTTGGTTGAGATGCACACACTTGGCGCATCGTTCTTTGTCATCTTGCTCACTGTCACACTCTCGGCCATTCGGTTTTTACCGATGACCGTTGCCTTCATGCCGTTGTTACGCGAAGCTCGCGCAGTGTCTTGGCGCCATTATGCCGCGGCGCATTTGCTCTCGATCAGCGGCTGGGCGTGGTGTATGTCGCGTCTGCCGGAAATGCCACCCGCACAACGCTTAGCGTATTACTTTGGCTTTACCCTCACCTTGATGGTGAGTTCGCTGATCGCTTCTTGGGTTGGTTATGTTGCAGGCGATTTACTTCCAGCCAACGCGCAATTAGCGTTTGTATTGATGAGCCCGATTTACTTTTTATTAATCCTCAGTGGTGAAACACGCACAGGCATTGGTCGTCTTGCACTGGTTGCTGGGGCGATCTGTGGACCACTCGTGCATCTGGTGAGTGCGCAGTGGAGTGTGCTGCTCAGCGGTGTGATCGGCGGCAGTATCGCGTGGTGGTTACATCGATACTGGCAACACAAAATAAGGCGGGCGTAAATACGATGTTCTTCATCAACGATAGCTATGCCTACTTGGTGGTTTTAGCCGGTGTATGCACCTATTTTTGGCGTGCCGCAGGCGTTGCGGTTGCTGCAAAAATTTCGACTGAAAGCGCGTTGTTTTCTTGGATCAGTTGCGTAGCATTTGCCATGCTCGCGGGTCTGATTAGTCGGGTGATTTTTTTACCCACCGGCAGCCTAGAAGCCACCGCGCTGTGGGAGCGTTTAGCCAGCGCTGGCGTTGCGCTGATCGTTTATTTTTTTCTCACCCGAAAAAATCTTTTGATGGGTGTAATTTCGAGTGGCGCAACTTTATATGCATTGCGCCTCTTGAACTTAACGTAGCCCGCTTTACACAATACCGTCGCTGCGCAACTGCGTCATTTCTTGCGCAGTTTTACCCAATATTTGTTGTAGCACTTCTTCGGTATGTTCGCCTAACACTGGTGGGGCTTGCTTATATTCGACTGGCGTTGCAGAAAAGCGCATCGGACTGGCCACCGTCGACACCGAACCCGCGACCGGATGTGGCATTTCAACACGTATGCCGCGCGCTTTGACTTGAGGCTCTTCATAGACCTGCGCCAATGTATTGATCGGGCCATTCGGTACGCCGGCTGCTTCTAGTAGCGTCACCCAGTCGCGTGTGGTGCGTTTAGAAAACACTTCGCCTAACAAGCGCGTGAGTTCAGCCCGATGCTCGACCCGCTTACCGTTGTTGATGAAGCGGGCGTCGGTAGCCAGTTCGGTACAACCTGCTGCTTCGCAAAATTTTCGATATAAGTTATCGTTACCACAAGCCAAAATCACATCGCCATCGGCTGTTTTGAACGGTTGATACGGCACGATATTTGGATGCAAATTACCAATGCGTTTTGG
>CAWUMP010000026.1:0-15803 GCA_963923385.1 uncultured bacterium
TCCTCTCTGGTCTCGTGGGCTCGGAGATGTGTATAAGAGACAGGGACTGGCCATCTTGGTGGTAGAGCACGATATGGAATTTGTGATGAATCTTGCTGATCGGGTGTCGGTGCTCGATTTTGGACAAATGATTGCGCAAGGTACACCGAAAGAAATCCAACAACACCCTGCGGTGTTGCAAGCCTACCTAGGTGGGGTGGCATGAATAAGCCGCTGTTTGAGTTACGTGGCTTGTGCGTGTCCTATGGATCGGTGCGCGCGGTACATGCGGTGGATCTACAGGTGAACGCCGGAGAAATCGTCACCGTCATAGGACCGAATGGCGCAGGTAAGACCACCTTGTTGCTGGCGGCGATGGGCTTACTGCCATCGCAAGGTGAACTGTGGCTGGATGGTGCGCAGGTGCACCACACCGAAGTGGAAGAGCGCGTTGCGTTAGGCATTGGTTTGGTGCCCGAAAAACGCGAGCTATTTGGCGAAATGCGTGTTGAAGATAATTTGCTTTTAGGCGGCTTTGTACGTTGGCGACAAGGGCAGCGTGATCAACACCAACGCATGCAAGAGGTGTTTGCGTTATTCCCGCGCTTAAAAGAGCGCCGCGAACAATTGGCAGCTACCCTCTCCGGTGGAGAGCGTCAGATGTTGGCCATTGGGCGTGCGTTGATGGCGCGTCCACGTTTACTCATGTTGGATGAACCATCCCTTGGGTTAGCACCGCTGATTGTGGTGGATGTATTAAAAGCCGTCACGCAGTTACGTGACATGGGGGTGGCGATTTTGCTGGTTGAGCAAAACGCACGGGCGGCGCTGCAAATTGCTGATCGTGGCTATGTACTCGAAATGGGCGCGATCGCATTGCAAGGGAAAGCTGCTGAACTTTCACGCGATCCCCGTGTCATTGAAACGTATCTTGGATTAGGCGGAGCAGCCCATGCAACCTAAGCGTTTCGATGTCCGTCGATGGATGTTTGCGACGACGCTGCTGATCGCGTTTGCCGCGATGGCTGAGGATGGCCCCCACCCAACCATTACGCTACGCGAACTGCCCGAAGCCTTGCGTGCAGCGTGGTCTCACAATTTGCCGGACATGAATGCCAACAGCCGCTGCGCAGTGGCGTTCGATAGTCAAGTCGAGCAAAACCGCATGGTGTTTAAGTGTTCGCTGTACATTGCCATGGCGGCAGAGGGCGCGCGACGCGCCATGCGTTATTGTGAGGAAAGTCGCGTTGAAAAAGGGATCAAATCGCCGTGCCGACTCGTGAAGCCGTAAACACCACAATCGTGATCCTCATCACGACTGCGCCTGACGCAACGTCTGCAGTAACGCAGTAAACGCCGCGAGTTCTTGCGGCGTTGGATTCAGCATCTTGAGTTTGGTTTGCCACTCATCAATCGATGCTTGGTCTGACAATTGGCGGGCTTCTTCGACCGTGCGTCGTAAATGTAAGAGTAGAGCGCCCAGTTGTGTCGCTTGCGCCGCGGCCGCTGCTTGTGGCGTGCTGTGGCTTTCTTCTAAAAGCTCAGCAAAGGCATGTTTTAAATGTTCTTCTAACGCGCGATCGGCTTCGGCTTGTTCGCGTAAACGCAGCGCGCGTTCTTCGGCGAGCTTGCGTAGGGTGGACTCAAATCGATGACCAATATGTAAACGCTCAGCTTCTACGCGAAGTACGGCGCGATCATCGGCCGAAATTTCTCCGTCTGCAAGTAAGCGCTTCACGCGTTCTTCAAAGTCCTCGCGGTCCATGCGCAGTTGATCAGTAAACGCTGAAGCCAAAATACCAGCGGGTAGCGCAAAAATGGCGATCCCTAAAATAGAAATAATCACCGTGAGCGTACGACCCCAAGGGGTGATTGGAGTGAGGTCGCCGTAGCCCACGCTAGCCAGTGTGATCGTGGCCCAATAAATCGATTGTGGAATATTTTCAAACTTATCAGGCTGCGCTTCGTGTTCAAACAAAAAACCAAGCGCTGCGGTGAGAATCACCAGCAACAGCATAATAAAGCCTGCGGTATAAAGAATGCCGGACTCGCGCGCCACCACCTTTTGTAACGTCGACAACGAGGCGGTATAGCGCGTGAGTTTGAATACGCGCAAGATTCGAAACACCCGCAAAAAACGTAAGTCTAAAAATTGATGAAAAAAGAGCTCCATTAAAAACGGCACTAACGCCAAAAAATCAATCAGTGCGTTTGGCGAAAAGAAATATCGAATACGCCCAAGAACAGGATCGGCGTAATGTCGATCGGCCGTACAGCAGTACATCCGCAGCATATACTCCACGGCAAAAAACGCGACCAAGGTCACATCCAACACCATGAATGCGTGTCGATTGGGGGTGTGAATTGCATCGACCGATTCGAGCACGATGGCAATGACTGAGGTGAGTACGCACCATACAATCAATTGATCGACATACCGATGCAAGGTGCCAGAGAATTCATCTAAATGCAGTAACGAGTACACGCGTTGTTTAAACGACCGATGTTGATTGGCGACACGAAACTCATGCATCGCTGGCGCGATAGCCTGTCCCAACTTGAGTAACCGAAACAAACGTAGGAGCCAAAGTAAATGCACTTCAAAACCAGCTGCAGCTGAAACAAAAAATGGCAGAAGTGCAAGAAGATCGATGATTGCTGTTGCGCTGATCAAATAGCGCATACGCGCAAAACGATGTTTACTAAATGACGGTAGCTCCGGGGCAAGATACACGCGTAGAACAAATTCAACGCAAAAGAAAAACGTACAAAATAGCTCGAGCCCATTAAAAAATCCGCTATAGCTTGCGTAGATTGCCGTGCCGTATTCAAAGATGAGCGAGATGAGATTGATCACCACCAGTGTCGTAATCAATTGATGCAACGGCGCTTGGATGCTGCCTGGGGCGTGTGGATCAAGCAACCAACGGTTTAAGCGGCGACGAAACGTGTGTCGTTGTGGCGTGTTGGCGGATGCATGCGGGGTCGATTCCATGGGACTGCTGCCTTGGGTGCGGGGGAATCTTGATCACAGCACAGCGGGCGTAGTTCGGCAAGTCTGAAAGCTAAGACATGTTGTTTTGTTATGCCGATTATGCGTTGCGCAGTCTGATTTGCTGCGTCACAGTCTTGGGTTGATTGTGTCTATATTGAGCCTCGCTTGCCTGATCACATGAAAGATGTCACTCACAACCAGGTCCCGGTGCTTATTGTTGGCGGCGGGCCGGTGGGCTTAGCTTTGGCTGGTGATTTGGGTTGGCGGGGCGTGGATTGCTTACTCATTGAGCGCAGCGATGGCGTGATCAAGCAAGCGCGCATGGATATGGTGGGCATCCGCACCATGGAGTTTTGTCGGCGCTGGGGCATTGTCGATTGGGTTGAAAATGGTGGGTATAACCGCGATTACCCACAAGACTGTGCGTGGGTGTCGAGCTTGAATGGCTATGAGTTTGGTCGTGAGCACTTTCCAACGCCCGCCGAGGCGGTGCCGCCGCCACAAAGTCCGCAAAATCGCGAACGCTGTCCGCAGAATTTTTTTGATCCAGTGTTGCGTCGTTTTGCAGAACAATTTGATGGCGTGACCTTGCAATACCAAACCGAGTTTGTTTCTTTGCTTGCGCATGACCAGGGTGTGCGTGTGACGGTGCGCGATGTGGTGTCCGACCGTACCCGAGAGATTGAGGCCAACTATGTGGTGGCCTGTGATGGGGGAGCGAGTACGGTGCGCCAACAACTTGGCATCGACATGCAAGGTCCGCCTGCCCTGACATACACCACCAATGTGATCTTTCGCTGCGATGGCTTGGAGCGTTTGCATAACAAGCAGCCAGGGTATCGCTACATTTTTATTGGACCCGAAGGCACCTGGGCCACTCTGGTGGCGATTAACGGTCGCGATCAATGGCGTTTCTCATTGGTGGGCGATGCCAATCGTCGAGAACGCACTACCGAAGAATTGCGCGCAGCCATTGAGCGCGCGATGGGCAAGCCATTTGATTTTGAAATTCTCTCTGTGTTGCCCTGGGTGCGCCGACAACAAGTGGCCGAGCGCTATGCCACTTCGCGTGTTTTTTTAGCAGGTGATGCAGCGCATTTAACCTCTCCCACTGGTGGATTTGGTATGAACACCGGTATTTTGGATGTGGTGAATTTATCTTGGAAGCTCGAAGCCAATGTGCGCGGTTGGGGTACACCTGCATTACTACACAGCTATGATCTGGAGCAGCGTCCCGTGGGTGTGCGTAATGTGTCTGAGGCCACCAGTAATTTAGCGCGCATGCTTTCACCGCGAGTGACGGCACCGAGCGATGCGGTGTTTACACCTGGCCCCGAAGGGGATGCCGCGCGCTTGGCGTTTGGTCAGGCTTACACCGAGATGATGCGCCGCGAATGGTTTTCGATTGGCATTCATTTGGGTTATGTGTACGAAGGCTCGCCGGTTGTGATTGCGGATGGCACGCCACGGCCCGAAGACACTGTCTCGACTTACACACAAACCGCACGCCCGGGTTCGCGGGCACCGCATGTGTGGTTAAGCCCTGGGGTATCGACGCTCGATTTATTTGGCAAAGCGTTTGTGTTGTTACGGTTGGGTGCTGATGCGCCCGCAGTCGAAGCGCTGATGGATGCGGCGAGACAACGCGGCGTGCCTTTGCAGGTGCATGATTTGTTGCATGCCGAGGTCCGCGAGATCTATGCAAGTCCCTTGGTGTTGGTGCGTCCCGATGGTCAGGTGGCGTGGCGCGGTGCGGTCTTGCCCAAGGATGTACTGATGCTCATCGATACGGTGCGGGGTGCTGCACCCATGCCTTCTTAAAAAGGAAACGATCTTGAAACTGGCTGTGTTTAATGCATACCGAATTGGTGTGGTGGACGGTGAACAGGTGTATGACATCACGCAGGTTCTCCCCGAGCCGTTACGCGATTGGCGCTACGGGCACATGAATTGGTTGATCGCGCATTGGTCTAGCATGTTGCCTGCAATTCACGCTGCACGGGCTGCAGCGCAACCGCAGGCATTGGCGAGTGTGAATTTACATGCGCCAGTGCCAAACGCGCCGCATGTGTTTGCCGCACCCGCAAACTACCGTAAACATATCAACGAACTCGGTGTGCGTTCGGTGAGTAAGGGCCGTAGCGCGCGCGAGCAAGGATTTTTTTTAAAAGCACCGGGCTCGGTCGTTGGTCCGCACAGCAAGATCGTTTTACCGCGCGGTTCGCAACGTCGCTTTGATCATGAATCCGAATTGGCCGTGATTATTGGCCGAGCCGGTCGCGATATTCCACGAGCGCAAGCCATGGACTATGTATTTGGGTATGCCTGCTTGATGGATTTGACGATGCGTATCGAACCCGGTGTGGCAGAAGAAGAACGCTCGATGCGTAAATCGTTTGCATCGTTCACACCGGTGGGCCCGTTTTTAGTGACTGCGGATGAAGTGCCGCATCCGGATGCCTTGCAAAATCGCCTATGGGTGAATGGTGAGTTACGACAAGATGCCAACACGCGCGACATGATTGTAGATATTCCTGAAATGATCGAATTGGTGTCCTCGGTGTTGGCACTTTCGCCGGGCGATATCATCGCGAGTGGCACGCCCGAAGGCGTTGGACCGATGTTGCCAGGTGATGTAGTGACCATCGAGATCGAGCAGGTCGGTCGAATGTCTTTGCATGTCATTGAAGCGGCGCAGGTCGCACCGCGCGCGTTTTAACACGCAGCATTAAAAAAACAAGAGGGACAAATATGCGGCTGATTCATTGGATATGCGTGCTGTGCTTGGTATGTTTTGGTGCAGGCGTCAACGCACAAACACCGGTGTTTCCAAATAAACCGGTGCGGATCGTGGTGCCATTTCCGCCAGGCGGCGGGATTGATTTGCTGGTGCGCGCGATGGCCATCGAATTATCCGGTAAGTGGGGTCATCCCATCGTGATCGATAATCGTGGTGGTGCGAGCGGAAACATCGGTGCAGAAATTGTTGCCAAGTCAGCAGCCGATGGATACACCTTGTTGGCATCGGTGAATCAAATCTTCACGACCAATCGGCATCTGTTTAAAACGTTGCCTTTTGATCCAGAGAAAAGTTTTGTGCCGGTAACAGTGATGGTGCAAAGCGATCAGTATCTGATTGCACACCCTTCGGTACCAGCCAATAATTTGCGTGAGCTGGTGGCGCTTGCCAAACGCGAACCAGGAAAACTCACTTATGGTTCGTATGGCAATGGCAGTCAACCTCAGTTGGCTTACGAAACGCTAAAAAAACGTGAAGGTATTGATTTGCTGCACGTGCCCTACAAAGGCATTGCACCGCTGATCGCTGCGGTGGCTGCAGGTGAAGTGATGATTGCCACCGGTAGCCCAAGTGTGGCCGGTGAATTACTACGCGGTGGACGTTTAAAAGCCTTGGCGATTGGTGGCAAACGTCGTAGCACGCAGTTTCCGGATGTCCCCACCACGACCGAGCAGGGTTTTCCTTATATGCAGGTGTCGATTTGGTATGGCTTGTTTGCCCCTGCGGGTACACCCACACCCATTGTCGAAAAAATTGGTGACGATGTGCGCGCCTTGTTGCGTAACGCAGCGTTTGCAGAAAAGCATGTCACGGGACGTGGGCTAGATGTGGTGGCGAATAGCGCGCGAGATGCCGCGACACTGATCAAAGAAGAATCGGTGTTAATGGCAGAAATGATTCGCGCAGCCAGCGTACAACAAGAATAGGGCGCAGCGATTGCGTGTGTGTTGTTTAGGCTGGGTGTGCAGTTTGTGTTGCGTGAATCGCTCTCCAAATTTTTTGTGGAGTGAGCGGCATGTCGATGGCTTGGACGCCCACGGGAGCAAGTGCATCTAACACGGCATTGACAGCGGCTGGCATCGCGCCATGACAGCCGGCTTCACCCGCGCCTTTGGCACCTAAAGCGTTCAGAGCACTCGGTACCGATTGATCAAACACGGTGTGGAGTCTCAATGGAATCGAATCGGCGCGTGGCATGGCGTAATCCATAAACGAGCCGGTGATGAGTTGACCGGAGTCATCGTAGATCGAGTGTTCCATAAACACTTGTCCCAAGCCTTGCGCGATGCCGCCATGTACCTGCCCTTCGGCGATCAGCGGATTCATGACACGACCCACATCATCTACCGCCGTGAGTCGAGTTAAAAATGCGACACCCGTTTCAGGATCAATTTCTGCTTCAGCAATTTGGCAGCCGTTAGGCCACGTTTGTCCGGCAACTGTTTCGGTGTGTTGGATTTGAATCATGCGCGTAGGTTGTTGCGCGGCGAGTTCAGCAAAACCAATCGAGCGATCGGTGCCAACAATTTGAAAGCGTCCGTTGCTAAAGGCTAAGTCACTTTCTGCGGCTTCGAGTGCTTGTGCTGCTAGGGTTTGACCTGCAGCGATGAGTTGATGGGTACCAATCAGCGTAGCGCTACCACCTACTTGTAGTGTGCGAGAGCCGCCTGCGCCGCCACCGGTTTGAATCAGATCGGTATCGCCTTGAATAATGCGTACGCTCGCTGGATTGACGCCCAGTTGGTCGGCAATGATTTGCGCGTACGCGCTTTGAATCCCTTGCCCGATTTGTTGTGTGCCAGAAAGTAATGTCACTGTTCCTGTGTGATCGATACTGAGCGTGACGGTTTCACTCATGCGTGCGCTGCCAGAGATTTCGACATAACTGGCTAAGCCGCGGCCATACAACATGCCGCGGGCAAGTGCCTCTTGCTTACGGGCGTTGAATCCATCCCAGTCGGCTGCATGCATCGCATGATGGAGCATGCGTTCAAATTGACCGCAGTCATACACCGCACCCGCTGGATTTTTGTACGGCATTTGTTCAGGTCGAATTAGATTTTTTAAACGCAGCGCAATGGGATCGATACCCAGTTGTGTTGCTGCCGCGTTCATGAGTCGCTCGAGTAGATAACCCATCTCGGGGCGACCTGCACCACGATACGCATCGACCGGTGTGGTGTGGGTAAAGAAAATTTTCACTTGGTGATCAAGCAGCGGTATGTCATAGACGCCGGTCGGCGCTTTGGCCCCAGACATTGCAGGCACACACGCACCAAAACTTGAAACATACGCGCCCACATTGGCGATCGAGCGAATGCGTAACGCGAGGCAGCGATGCGCGGCATCGAGTGCAAGCTCTGCACTGCTCATGCTGTCGCGTCCGTGCACTTCGGATAAAAAATTCTCGGCACGATCAGCGCGCCATTTCACGGGTTGACCTAAGGCGCGTGCGGCAAATAGCAATGCAGCATGCTCTGGGTAGGCGTAACCGCGCGCACCAAAACCGCCACCTAAATCGGCGCAAACAATACGAAACCGCGCCTCTTCGACACCAAACACCTTGGCCATTTGTCCGCGGACTGTGTGTGTGTTTTGCGATGGACAATACAAGGTAAAGCGCTCGTTTTCGTAACTGGCGAGTAAAGCGCGAGGTTCGAGCGGATTGGCGATGATGCGTTGATTGATCAGATCAATACTGACTCGATGGGCAGCACGTTGAAACGCGGCCTCGCAGGCTGCGGCATCGCCCATTTGATACATCGCGGCGATGTTGCCATCGGTGTGGCTGTGGGCTGCATCCCAATGCACCGCGGTGTTGGGTTGTCCCGCAAGCGCGAGATCGGTGTTCGCTGCTAAGACGTCCCATTCAACCTCAATTTGTTCGGCGGCATCGCGCGCTTGCTCGCGCGTTTGTGCCACGACCATGGCCACGGCATCGCCCACAAACCGCGCAACATGGGCGGTGAGAGCCAGACGCGGCGGAGCCGTCATCTCACTGCCATCGGGTCGCTTGTGTAGTTGCGTGTAGGGGACCGGACCTAACCCGGCTGCAAGCAAGTCGGCACCGGTATAAATCGCCACCACGCCTGGCGCGGTACGTGCGGTTTGTATATCGAGGGCTGCAATACGCGCGTGTGCATGTGGTGAGCGAACAAACGCGGCGTGAAGTTGCCCGGGTAAATTTAAATCATCGGTGTATTGCCCAAGCCCGGTGAGTAATTTGGCGTCTTCGATACGACGCATGGGTTGGCCAATCCATTGGCTTGCGCCGGGTTGTATGTATTGCGTCATGGTGTGCGTGTTCGATTAAAAAATTAAACAGAATTAAATGCGCATGCCTGGATGGGGCAGCGTGGCAATCAAGACACAGCCATTGTCCGAGTCGGTGATGAATAAGCTTTGATTTGCCTGTCCGTCCGCATTGCGCGCAAAGGCAATGTTGGTTGGAAAGCATCCCGCGGGTCCACGCACGCGTGCGATGGGTTCTGCATGATGATCAATTAACCACACCGAACCGCTTCCCGGATGTGCAATGACTAAGTTGCCCGCGCAATCCATGGCCAAACCATCCGGACCCGTGGCGCCATACAGTTGAAAATAATTGCCGACTTTGGAGAGCGATCCATCTTGCATGACGGGGCCACGCCAAATACAGTTGCCACGAGTGGCAGCAACAAACGCGACGTTTTCTTCGGCGTTCAGAACGATGCCGTTGGGGCTAGGCACATTGTGCAGCATTAATTCAAGCGGTCCGTAAGACGTTGTATTTTTATTTGCACGCAACCGATACACACGCCCGGTGGGGTCAT
Organism: uncultured bacterium; assembly: GCA_963923385.1. Lineage (GTDB taxonomy): Bacteria > Pseudomonadota > Gammaproteobacteria > Burkholderiales > SG8-39 > SZAS-79. Next base: position 9,587 of record CAWUMP010000026.1, read on the forward strand.
GTAATCCGGTTTGTCCTTGATCGGTGAACCAAATATCGCCGCTGGCTGCAATGTATAGATCGTTCAGCCCACGAAATCCTTCGCTATTGCGATGTGTGATGAACGGTGTCACTGCACCACTGTTGATATCGAGTTGCATCAGTCCATGGCGATAATCGGTGATTAAAAATCGACCGTCTCGGGTGATCTTCATGCCGTTGGGCCAGCCATCGTATTCGGCAATTAAGTGCCATACGCCTTGCGCATTGATCCGAAAGATGCGTCCAAACGGCACGTCCGTGACATACAAGTGGCCATCGCGATCAACGCATGGGCCTTCAAGAAATGAATCGATTGCTGCGCCGCCTTTGTTGGCATCGGCCCATGCGCTATGGACGCCGGTGCGACGAAAGTGATCAGGCATGGTGCTAAAGACTTCAGCAATCAAAATGGGTGGTTGGTGATACATCACGGGAGCTCCAGGATCAGTGTGTCAGTCGTGGCATCGTTAGCGGTGTTGTTCACCAAAATATAACGCGGGCGCATAGCGGGATTCGACCTCACCCCGAATGATTAGCGTGCCACTCGCGCGAAACACTGGTGCGCCTTCGAGTGTACTCACCAATACTTGCGAGAACACGTAGTTGCGCGTTTGGCGTAAGACTTCGATGCGTCCGTGAATCCAGTCACCTTCTAATGCACTGCCTAAAAAGTCGCAGGTGGCATTCAGTGTGGGTAAAAAACGCGATAGCTGGGTGCGCGCATTGCTGCCTGCAGTCAATAGCAGATCGGCAAAAGTCATCAGCATGCCGCCATGGGCATAGCCTGCCGAATTACAGTGCCGTTTTTCGATGCGCATGCCCAGCCAAATATCTTCAGCATCGCGCTTAATGTAAAACGGTCCGTTGGTTTCAAGATATAGGCTTGACTGCAACGTTAGTTTGACGAACCCTGCAGGCACTTGCATGACCAATGTCCACTCCATCGTTGAAAGAGAGCACGCAATGCCGCAAACCGCTCGCGCACCGATCTCGTTTTACTTTGATTTTATTTCGCCCTATGGCTATTTTGCCTCGACACAAATCGAAGCACTTGCTGCTCGCTATGGTCGCACAGTCGATTGGCGCCCGGTACTGATTGGGATCACCGTTTTGAAGATCATGGGCCTCAAGCCGCTGATGGATACCCCATTAAAGAGCGAATACATCGCCCATGACAAACCGCGGATGGCTAAATTGCTTGGCGTGCCATTTAAAGAACATGGGCTTCGGGGGCACAACTCGGTGGCGGCTTCGCGCGCTTTTTTGTGGCTAAAGACGCAAGACCCTGCATTGGCTGTGCGTTTTGCACATCGGATGTACGCGCGGCTCTGGGTGCGGGGTGAAGATTTTACGAGTGCGCAGGCGGTGGCCGAAGAAGCCCAAGCCTTGGGAGTGGATTCAGACAAATTACGCGCAGCCATTGAAACGACTGAAATGAAAAACGCACTCAAAGACGCCGTTGATCAAGCCGTTGCGCTCGGCGTGTTTGGGGTGCCGTTTTTTATCGTGGATGGCGAACCGATTTGGGGCGTCGACCGGTTATGGATGCTAGAGCAGTGGTTGCGTGACGGATCCTGGACAGGGCGATGAGTCGTTGTGTTTGTTGTCATCGCTTAATGTGGCAGATGTCGCTGTAACCAATGCGCCACGGACAATGTGCGCGCATCATCACCAATGCGTCCCACGACTTGAAATCCAATCGGTAGGCCGTTGGGCCCATGGCCATACGGCACATGCACGCAAGGGCTGTGTAACAAGCTCCAGGTACGATTAAACGCAGGGTTCCCTGTCGCGTTGAGTCCCAACGGGGCTTCGCCCGGTGCGCTGGGGACAATCAACACATCATGATCGCCCAGTGCAGTAGAGAAAATCTGCCGCGCATGTCGCGCAATTGCCATCGCTGCGTCGTATTCGGTGGGCTCGAGCGCCAAGCCTGTATCCAACTGCCCCAGCAGCGGCTCACGAATGTGGGCGCGATGACGTCGATGTTCATCGGACAAACAGCGTGCCATTTCAAAGCGCCAAATAAAATCTTGTGCATCGTTCATTTTTTCAAACGGCGCGGGTAGAGAAAAGTCCTTCACAGTCGCACCGGTGCGCGATAAGGTCTTTGCAAGCGTTGCAAATAAATTGCGTACTTCAGGTAATGCGGCATCAAAGTAGGGGGTGAGACAGAACCCCAGTTTAGGCGTCGCGCTCAGTGCATGTACCGCAAGTGCTCGCCCTGACAGTGCGCCCGTAAACGCAGCGACATCTTCCACCGATCGTGCAAAGACACCCAGCGTATCTAAGCAATACGAGATCGCTTTCACACCCACTGTGGGTAACGTGCCGTAGCTAGGTTTGTAACCGACCACACCACAAAACGATGCAGGTCGAATAATCGAGCCCGTGGTTTGTGTACCAAAGGCCACTGGAAACAACTGCGCGGCAACGCCAGCAGCCGAACCAGAGGATGAACCCCCAGGTGTGTGCGCTGGGTTGTGTGGGTTGGTGGTGGGGCCAGGCGGAAACGTTGCAAACTCCGTGGTGACTGCTTTGCCCAACACATAGGCGCCTGCGCGACGCATCAACGCAATGGCTGCGGCATCGGCTTTGGGTTGATGATTGGCATAGATCGGCGAGCCGTATTGCGTTGGTAGGTCTGCGGTGTCGATTACATCTTTCACACCAACCGGTAAGCCATGTAACGGACCTCGCACGGCACCCGCGTCACATTGTCGTGCTTGTTCTAGTGCTTTGGCGCGATCAAGATAAGCAAACGCACGCACCACTGGTTCACGGGCATCGATGTGTTCAAACAACGCGTGTAACAGCGTTTCAGCCTTGCGTTCGCGACGCGCCAGCGCGGTCAAAAGTGAAACGAGCGATGCGCTGTGGAGTGCGCTGGCGGTGGACATTTCAGTGGCCTTTAAATTGTGGGGTGCGTTTTTCCATGAATGCCGTGCGTCCCTCCTTGTAGTCGGCGCTAGCAAAACAAGCAGCGATCATGCCGCTCAGTGTTTTTAGATCGCGCTCGGCGGGGTCGGTGTTGACTTCGCGGATCGCCCGTTTGGCTGCCGCGAGTGTGAGCGGTGCGTTTTCGGCGACTAGTGCGCAATAGGCATCGATTTCAGCATCGAAGTTTGTCAGCGGGACAATGCGCGTGATAAAGCCCATACGTAGCGCATCGGCGCTATCAAATTTGCGTGCAGTGAAGAAAATATCGGCCGCGTTCATTGGGCCAATCACATCAACAAAGCGCTTCATGCCGACAAAGTTATAACCCAACCCCATGCGTCCGGCAGGCATCCGAAACACAGCGCCTTCGCTGGCAATGCGCACATCACACGCGGCGGCCAAGCCTAAACCACCGCCCATGCAAATACCGCGAATCTTGGCGATCACGGGTTTTTTGCACAGCACCGGTGCTTGGTAGCCATTTTCTACGGCAATGTTGTACCGCGCTTGCGCCTCTTCGCTGGCACGGGCGGATTCAAATTGCGAGATGTCTGCGCCAGAAATAAACGCTTTATCACCATCACCGGTCACCACGATCACGCGTACGGAGGGGTCTGCATCGAGTGTCTGCATGTGTTTTGGAAATGCTTCCCACATGTCGAGAGTCACAGCGTTGAATTTTTTGAGATTTGAAAATGCGATGGTCGCAACGGGGCCCTGACGGGTAACGATCAGCTCAGCCATGATGGAGTTCCTTCCTTGGCGCGGTGGGGGAAATAAACAAGAAAATTAAATGACGCGCGCAGCACGTAGCGCTTGAATGTCGCTTGCGCTGTAACCAATTTCGGTGAGCACTTCGTCGTTGTGCGCGCCTTGTTCTGGCGTGGCTGCTGCCATACTTGAAGGTGTGCGTGAGAGACGTGCCGCTTGATTGAGAATATTGATGCGTCCCAAGCTGGGGTGATCAACGGGTGTTGCCGCTTGGAGGTGTTGCACCTGGGGGTCAGCAAACACTTGATCCATGCTGTAAATCGGTCCGCAGGGCACGCCCATCTCGTTGAGCATGCTGACCCATTCGTGACTTGTTTTGTGTTTGAACGCGGCGTTGAGTTCGGCATTGAGGGCTGTGCGATTTTTCGCGCGATTAGCCCCGCCTTTAAATTCATCGCGGGTTAATAAATCTTCGCGTTGAATGGCCTTACATACGCGCATCCACATTCCATCACCAGATGCAGCGACATTCATGTAGCCATCTGCAGTGGTGTAGGCCGAGGTGGGCATGCTGGTGGGGTGATCGTTACCAACTTGCGTGGGCACTTGTTGTTCCATGGCATAACGCGCCGCTTGAAAATCAAGCAGCGCGATCCCCGACATGAGCAGTGAGCTTTGTACCCACTGGCCTTCTCCAGAAACTTCGCGCTCGAGTAACGCCGTCATGATGCCCAATGCAGCAAATAATCCGGCAGTAACGTCTGCAACCGCTGCGCCCACGCGCATCGGTCCGCGTTCGGCTTCGCCTGTCACGCTCATGATGCCGCACATGCCTTGGGCCACTTGATCAAAGCCAGGTCGATTGGCGTAGGGGCCGTCTTGTCCAAATCCAGAAATGCTTGCCAAGATGACGCGCGGATTAATTTTTTTGAGAGACTCGTAATCAATCCCCAGCCGAAACTTCACATCGGGCCGAAAATTTTCGACGACCACATCCGCGGTTTCAACGAGTTTTAGAAAAACCGCTTTGCCACGGGCTTCTTTTAAATTGAGGGTGATTGCGCGTTTATTCCGGTGCAGATTTTGAAAATCTGCACCGTGTCGTGGACCGCCCATGTTGTCATTGGGGTCAACACCCGGTGGCGATTCAATTTTGATGACATCGGCACCAAAGTCAGCAAACTGTCGAACACAGGTCGGACCGGCACGTACGCGAGTGAGATCGAGAATTCTTAATCGTGCGAGGGCGGGGGAGGCTTGAATGCGTGGCATGGCAGGTTTCTTGAGGAGTCGTTTGGATGGGAGCGCGGCGAACCTGCGGATTTTGCCACAGGGTCTACGCTGGGCAGGCCTGTCCATTCGAATCAAGTGGCTTGGCGCATTGCTGCGCGGTTGATGTCAGATGACGCAGCGCGCCACACCCCCTCCCACAGCAAAAGTCAGTTTCACTTTCGTCAGAACGCGCCTAAGATAAACCACGCTGCCTTGCAGTGAATGGATCATGGGAGGTCAGAATGCTGGTCAAAGAAATCTTGCGTGTGAAAGGCAATCGACTGGTTTCGGTCGCACCCGAGGTTCGCGCGATTGATGCGGTACACACCATGGATGCGGAAAATCTCGGTTCGTTGGTGGTGATGCGCGAGAGAAAAATGGTGGGTATGTTGACCTTCCACGAAATTCTGCATGCGGTCCGTCAACGACACGGTGCATTAGGTGATGTCACGGTGGGCGAAATCATGTTGACCGATCCAGTCACGGCATCTCCGGACATGTTGGTCAATGATTTGCGTCGCATCATGTTGGACTCGAACGTGCGCTACTTGCCGATCGTTGCAGAGGCCAATTTGTTGGGCGTGATTTCATTTCGTGATGTCGCCAAGGCGGTGCTTGAAGAACAAGATTTTGAGAATCGCATGCTCAAGGGCTACATCAAAAATTGGCCCGCGTAATTGGCGATCACTAGCGTGGTCGGTGATTACTTACGCTTCTGCAATAAAGCACGCATGTTAAACTGCAAACCTGGGTTCATTTTGCGCTCACGCATTTTCGCGTAAGGGTTTTTATTCGATGTCTGGCAACTCTTTTGGGACCTTGTTTTGTGTCACTTCGTTTGGTGAGTCGCACGGCCCCGCGTTGGGCGGGGTGATTGACGGGTGCCCACCAGGATTGTCATTAAGTGCCGAGGACATTCAGCGCGAACTCGATCGCCGTAAGCCCGGGACCTCGCGTCATGTGACGCAACGACGCGAATCAGATACGGTAGAAATTTTGTCTGGCGTGTTTGAAGGCAAGACCACCGGCACTTCGATTGGTTTTGTGATTCGTAATGAGGATCAACGCTCGAAAGATTACGCCGCGATAGCCGAATCGTTTCGTCCAGGTCATGCGGATTACACCTACGCAATGAAGTACGGTCATCGCGATCCACGTGGTGGTGGGCGTTCCTCGGCCCGCGAGACTGTGGTGCGGGTGGTGGCCGGTGCTGTCGCAAAAAAATGGTTACACGAGCGCTTTGGTATTCAGGTACGCGGTTACATGGCGCAATT
>CAWUMP010000027.1:0-15802 GCA_963923385.1 uncultured bacterium
ATGTGTATAAGAGACAGGCACGTTATACATCGCCGGGGGTACCGAAAGCATGACCCGCGCGCCGTATGTGATTTCTAAACCGCAATCAGCCTATGGTCGTGATGCAAAAATGTACGACACCACCATTGGTTCACGTTTTACCAACCCCCGCGTCGCCAAGCAGTATGGCGATCACGCGATGGCGCAAACCGCTGATAACGTGGCCAAAGAATGCAACGTGTCGCGTGAACAAGCCGATACCTACGCACTCAATTCCCAACTCAAATACGCCGCAGCAGAAAAAGACGGTTTTTACAAAGGCGAAATTTTGCCTGTGGCCTTACCCGCCAAAAAGAAAGATGCCGCCCCAGTGATGGTGGATCAAGATGAACATCCACGTCGCGATTCGACCATGGAGTCGTTGGTCAAACTCAACGCGTTATACGAAGGCGGCGTGGTCACTGCAGGCAATGCCTCCGGCGTGAACGACGGCGCAGCAGCACTCATCGTGGCCAATCGCGCATGGGGTGAGCGCAACGGAAAAAAACCGATGGTGCGTATTTTGTCTGCGGCTTCGGCAGCGGTTGAGCCACGCATCATGGGAGTCGGTCCGGCGTATGCCATTCCACTCGCCTGTCAACGCGCAGGCATCACCCTCAAGGATTTAGACATCATCGAGATCAACGAAGCCTTTGCAAGCCAAGTGCTCGGGTGCTTAGCCTTGATGAAGATCGACTTCAACGATTCACGCGTCAATCCAAATGGCGGCGCCATCGCGATCGGCCATCCACTCGGTTGTTCGGGTGCACGTTTAGCCATCAGCGTGGCGCGACAGCTCGAACGACAACAAGGTCGATACGCCGCTGTGTCGCTGTGTATCGGTGTGGGTCAAGGCTTGGCCATGATTATCGAGCGGTTGAAGTAATGCTGATATCGCTATGAGCGAGACCGCGCTGGTCTTGGCGGCCGCGCTCATCGGCGGTTTTTTAGATGCCAGTGTCGGGGGTGGCGGCTTGGTATTGGTACCCGCGTTGTTTGCCGCGTTTCCAAGCGCACCACATGCCGAATTACTCGGCACCAATAAATTCGCAGCCAGTACCGGACTGTCGCAAGCAGTGGTGCGTTATGCACGACAACTCGACATTCCATGGCAATTAGCTAAGCCACTCGCAATCGGTGCGTTTAGCGCCGGCTTGTTGGGGGCCTGCGTCGCGCGCTGGGTGCCGTCGAGCACATTTCGCCTTTTAGTCCCGATCATGTTGAGTGTGATGCTCATCTACATCATTGCGCATCGCCAATTTGGTCTGACACATCATCTGCGTGATTACACGGCGACAGATCGCCGCATCGCATGGATCATCGGTATCGTGATGGGTTTTTACGATGGGTTTTTCGGCCCCGGTGCAGGCGCAGTGCTCATGGTGTTGTTTGTGCGTTACTTTGCGTGCGACTTACTGTACGCCGGCGCCTTGGCCCGCATCACCAACTTCGCTGCGTGTAGCGCAGCGTTGCTGGTCTTTGCGTTGCATGGCGAAGTGCGTTGGCTACTCGCCCTGGCATTGGCTGCTAGCAGCACGATCGGCGCTTGGGCGGGCAGTCGCGTGGCGTTACGTCAAGGTGCCGGATGGTTACGCAAAATGTTTATCGGCATCACCGTGTTACTCATCATCAAAACTGCATGGGATGCATTACGTACAAGCACCTAGCCTCGCTCAGTGGTTGGCTCATCGGCCACCGGGTTCGACAACACGCCCACGCCACCGACTTCAACCTCGACGCGATCACCGGCTTTTAAAAACCGTGGCGGGTCAAAACGGACGCCAGCACCAATCGGCGTACCAGTTGCAATGACATCGCCCGGCTGTAAGGTCGTCCAACTAGAAATGTAACGAATCAGCTCAGCAAACGGAAACATCAAGTTCTTGGTGTTGTCTTCTTGCCGCGTTTCGCCATTGACGCGCGTACAAATCGAAAGCTGATTGAAATCAGCAAACGCATCGGCGCTCACCATCCAAGGGCCCATGGCACCGGTACGATCAAAATTTTTGCCTTGCGTTACATTAAATTTACCGTGGCGCAACCAATCACGAATCGTGCCCTCGTTCATACAAGTGAGACCGGCGATATGCTGATGCGCTTGTTCAGCGCGAATCCGTCGGCCGGCTTTACCGATGATGATGGCGATTTCCCCCTCGTAATCTAGTTGCTGCGATTCTGGTGGCCGGATGAGGGGCTCTCCATGCCCAACAAAGGAACCGGGAAAGCGCAAAAAAATACTGGGGTATTTAGGTAGGTCGGAGCCGTCTTTGTACTCGGCGTTGCGATGCGCGTAATTCACGCCCACGCAAATAATTTTTTCAGGAAACGGAATCGGACACGCATAACGCAGCGAGGTCAGCGCGTGATCAGGCGAAGTCGATTGCATCAGACGACGCACTTGATCGAGTGCATCGTGCCTCAATACATCACGTAAGGTTGTGATGTGTGAGCCCATACGCTGCGTGAGATCAATCACGCCGGCTTCTTTCACTACACCAAAGCGCGGCTGCCCCTGCAGTTCAAACGACAGTAGTTTCATGCATCAAATCCAAATAATTGGGCGGGGTTATCCACCAATACTTTTTGCAGTAACGCATCATCTGGGACCATGCGATACAACAGCTCCAGTAAATCTGCTTCATTGGGCGGCTGCTTAGTCGAGACCGGATGCGGCCAATCACTGGCCCACACCACGCGATCGGGGGCTGCTTCGAGTAAGGCGTGCGCGATCGGCAGCACATCATCCCAAGGCGGCCCTTGCTTCGAAATTTTTTCGCTCAACGAAAGCATGACCCAAAAATTGCCGCGTTTTAGTAAGTCGATCACTTTGCGCAAGGTCGGATCATTGGCACCCAAACGTGGATCGGGACGGCCCATATGATCGAGTAACACCGGAATGTCTAAATGTTCAAACATCGCTGCTTGATGCGCCATCCCTTCGGGTTCTGGCTGCACTTTGGCATACCAGCCTAATTCTTTGACGCGCGCGGCGGTGCGCGCAAAATCGGCGGCAGAAAAACTCAAACCCAAGCCTTGGCGTGTAAAGCGGGCACCACGCACACCCGCTCGATGCAACTGATCGATATACGCATCATCGCGTTCGTTGAGCACCACGGCGTTAGCGCATGCTTTGTAGTTAGGGCCGAGCGCGGCCAATCCATCGAGCGTGGCACTGTGATCGGCGCCGTAAGTGGTGGGTTGCACAATGATGCCGCGTGTTATGCCCAACGCTTGATGCATGCGCTGTGCGGCTTGCCAGGTGGCGCTGGGCATCTCATAGGCAGCGCCTGGACGCACCGGATACCGATCCGCCGGACCCAACACATGAAACTGACTATCACAACTCCATGCCGGCGGTAATCGCGCCGGGGTTCGCGGATGCGGATCAAACGCAAAGTACGCAGCCATCACACGCCCCCAATCACAGCAATAAAATCACATTCCACTAATTTTTCTCCATCTAGGGGCGCGTCCATGGTGTGACGCGCCGGGCGCGATTGCGCATCCGGAAACATGCTTAACCACGGCGCGTTTAATGCCGCACGCTGTGTGCGATCTTTCATCCACACCGTCATTTTGATGATGTCTTGCGTTGAGCCACCCGCGGCAGTGATGATCTGATCAACTTGTGCAAACATGAAGGCACATTGCGTGGGTAAATCGTGGCCATATTTTCCGGTGGCTGGGTCGGTCCCCTGAATACTTCCCGAGTACACCATCTGACCGATGCGGCAAGCCGCTGGAATCGGATTTTTGTGGCTAAAGCCTTCCACATAAATGCTGCGTCGTGTCGTCATCTGAGGTCTCACTTTGCCGAAATGCCTGCACGCTTAATCACGGGCGTCCATTTATCGTATTCATTTTTTAAGTACACATGAAATTGTTCGGGCGTCACCACGCGCACTTCAGTACCGATGCCATCAAATTTATCGATCACTGATTTCTCAGCAAGCACCTTTGCTAACACCGCATTTAATCGCATGACGACATCACGCGGTGTGCCGATCGGCGCAACGATGCCGGTAAACGTAGCGCCCTCCAACCCCTTAAGCCCAGCTTCTGCAAAGGTGGGCACATCAGCAAGCGAGGTCACGCGTTTATCAGTGGCACTCGCCAACGCACGTACGCGTCCCTGACGAATGTAGGGCAACGCCACTGACACTTGATCAAAGTTCATGTGCACTTGACCGGCGAGTAAATCGGTCGTTGCAGGCGCGTTGCCTTTGTAATGCACGGTGGTAAACGACACACCCGCCAGAGATTGGAATAACTCCGAAAGCAGATGATTGGTCGTGCCTGCACTCGGTGTGGCCATGGTGAGTTTGCCCGGTTCACGCCGCGCCAACTCAATCAACTCTGACACGGTACGTGCGTTCACCGATGGATGCACTTGCAACACGATCGGCGTAAACGACACCATGCCAACGGCCACAAAATCTTTGTCCCACTGATACGCCGGTCGATTAAAAATAATCGGCGCATGCAATAAAGGCGAGTTAGCGGTAAAAAATAAGGTGTACCCATCGGCTGCGCTTTTGGCGACAAATTCACCTGCAATCAACCCACCTGCGCCCGCACGGTTATCCACGATCACCGGTTGTCCCAAGGCCTCTTGCATTCCTGGAGACACGATACGCGCTGCGGTGTCGACGTTGCCACCAGGCGGATACGGAACCACGAGTTTGATGGGCTTATCGGGCCATCTTTGCGCCCACACGGTGTTCGGCCCTAAGAAACCAATCAAGCTGAAGAGCACAAAAAAGATGCGCAGCATGTCGATCTGCTCCTAAAAAACAAAGTCCTAGAAGAATCTACAAGCCCTGCGGCGCAACAAACAATGCCGCTGCGCGAACGTATCAGCCTGAAACGCCTGCAATCGCGCGATTTGGGGCGCAGCGCAGTAAAATAAGCCCTTCTAACTTGCCGCCCGCTGGAGCCTCCATGAACGCCCCTCTTCGTCCGACCGCGACTTCTCGTTTTGTTTGGGAAGATCCTTTCTTGCTTTCAGCGCAACTCAGCGACGAAGAACGCATGGTGCGTGATGCGGCGTTCGCCTATTGCCAAGATAAGCTCGCACCACGCGTCACCGAAGCGTTTCGCCACGAAAAAACGGATCCAAAAATTTTTCGCGAGATGGGTGAACTCGGGTTGCTTGGCCCCACCATTCCCGAGCAATACGGTGGCCCCGGACTCAATTACGTGAGTTACGGTTTGATTGCACGTGAAGTCGAGCGTGTGGATTCGGGTTATCGCTCGATGATGAGCGTGCAAAGTTCTTTGGTGATGGTGCCAATTTTTGAGTTTGGTACAGAAGCGCAACGTCAAAAATTTCTACCGAAGCTTGCCAGCGGCGAGTGGATTGGCTGCTTTGGTCTGACCGAACCCAACCACGGTTCAGATCCTGCATCGATGGTGACCCGCGCGAAAAAAGTACCTGGTGGCTATTCAATCACCGGGGCAAAAATGTGGATCTCAAATTCACCGTTTGCCGACGTGTTTGTGGTGTGGGCTAAAGAAGTTGAACACGGCAAAGATGGTCCGATTCGTGGCTTTGTGCTTGAAAAGGGCATGAAAGGTTTATCCGCGCCGGCCATTCATAGCAAAGTGGGATTACGTGCATCGATCACTGGCGAAATTGTGATGGATGAAGTGTTTTGCCCAGAAGAAAATGCCTTTCCTGAAGTGCGTGGATTAAAAGGCCCCTTCACCTGTTTAAATTCGGCTCGATATGGCATTGCGTGGGGGGCATTGGGTGCGGCTGAAGATTGCATGCATCGTGCACGTCAATACACCATGGATCGTCTGCAGTTTGGACGTCCACTCGCAGCCAACCAATTGATCCAGAAAAAACTCGCCGACATGCTCACCGAAATCTCGATCGGACTGCAAGCCTGTTTGCGTTTGGGCCGCATGAAAGATGAAGGTGGCGCGCCCGTTGAAATCACCTCGATCCTCAAACGTAACTCCTGCGGTAAGGCACTCGACATTGCCCGTATGGCACGCGACATGATGGGCGGCAATGGCATCTCTGATGAGTTTGGCGTGGCACGTCACTTGGTGAATCTCGAGGTGGTCAACACTTATGAGGGCACACACGACATTCACGCGCTCATTCTTGGTCGCGCCATCACTGGCATTCAGGCCTTCAGCTGAACACCTTGCGCATGATGCTCAGCACACTGCGAGTGATGCTTTCTCACACGCAGAGTGCGCGCGCGTCCGCCACGCTGGGTGTGCTGCTATTCAGTGCGCTGAGTACGTTTGCCAGTGCGCAAGTCATCGCGCCCAACCAAAACGAGACGGTGTTGTTGGTGGCGCATCCAGGATTACGTGATGCAGCGTACCGACAGACCGTGGTGCTCGCCGCGCCACTGGCTGAAGTGGGGGGGCATATTGGGGTGATCATCAATCGCCCGACACGTCGTGCCTTGATCACCCTCTTTCCAAACCACGCGCCGTCACAAAAAGTAGTGGAGCCGGTGTTGTTTGGTGGTCCTTTTTCACCCAGTGCAGTGGTGGCGTTGATTCGAAGCGCCACCAGTCCGGGGGTCGGAAGCATTGCGCTCTTGCCTGATTTGTACATGAGCTTTCGCGCCACCGTCATTGATCAGATCATTGAAACCGACCCGAATTCGGCGCGCTATTACGTTGGTTATGTGCTTTGGCGCCCGGGTGAATTGCGTTCTGAAGTCGATCGTGGTGTCTGGGCGGTAATGAGCGCTGAGCGAGACACCGTGTTTCGCAACCTAAGCGAGATGGATCGGCTATGGGAAGAGTTATTGCAACAATCGCGTCGTCTCCAAGCGTCTTACCCAACAGAGGCAATCGCCTCGCGCAGCGCGCTCGTCAACGGCACCTCGAGCGTGATCCCACTGGCAAATTCCAAATGTAATAGCGGCACACCGCCACTTGGATTGGTCTGCACCTTGGCGCTCAGCACACGCGCAATGTGACGTGCGGCATCCTGCGCTTGACGTGCTTGCGGCAAGCCAGGATGTGCAGACTCCACCACTGCGGTAAATAGCTGGTCCAAGACCTCTGCACCAAATAAGCAGGTGATGTGCGCTTGGTTATCACTGCTGACAAACACCATCCGCGTTGCGCGTTGCGCCGGATCAGGACTCACCGAATCCAGATCGCTTAAGCGTGGTGTATCAAAGAGCGTTTTCAAATGCGTTCCTCCTGTGCCGAACTATACCGCGCGTCGATCGCATGCTGAAACGCGGATTGACGCGCCCCACATCTGCGCCCACCATGGGTTGATCAACGATCCCGGAGTTGCCTACATGAGCGCATCGACGCAATTTGATACCGACTTTTGGAAAGACGCGAAGTCTCGCAAGATTTGGGATGAAATCATCCCCGGCGAGCCGCGCAAAACTTTGCCCTATCTGCTTACGCTAGAGGCTATTCACAGCTATTGCCGCTCGGTGGGGGATTTGCATCCACTGTATTTCGATGCCGAGTACGCAAAAAAAAGTCGCTACGGTGGATTGATCGCACCGCCGTCGATTCATATTTTGTTGATGTTTGCCTGTACCCCAATGGATGATTGGATGCGTAGCCCTGGCACCATCAACGCAGGACAAAGTTGGAGTTACAACCGCCCGGCACGTCCCGGAGACACCATCACACTACAAGCACGTGCCCTGGATAAATTTATCCGTAAAGACCGCTTGTTTGCCGTTCACGACAACGTGTTCTTTAATCAACACGGCCAGGTCATTTGTTCTGGCCGCGGTCAAACCATTCGCCCCGTTTAAGGAATGCCATGAACGAAAACGCGTTTGATCAACTCGCTATCGGTAGCGCATTACCGAGTGTTCCATTTGCAGTCACACGCGAAACGATTCGCGCCTTTTGTGATGGTTCGCTCGACTACAACCCGCTGCATCTGGATGACAACTACATGCAGGGCAGCTTTGGCAAAACACAGTTCGGCGGCATCATCATGCATGGCATGACGAACTTTGGATTGCTCTCGCGCATGCTGACCGATTGGCTCTATACCAATGGTGGAGAACAACGCCGTTTAGAAACACGCTGGCTCGCGCCCGTCAAACCCGGCGACACCATTACCCCGAACGGTCGAATCAAAGCAAAAAAACATACCGAAAAAAGTCGTTGGGTAACGATCGACGTCAATATCACCAATCAGCGAGGTGAAACCATCGCGCAAGGTGAGGCCACCGTCGAGTTTCCGCATCAAGCATAACGTCAACGCGTTGATCTTCGCGACGTTGATGACCCGCACCTGATGCGTATTTTGATTGCAGGCGGTGGTATCGGTGGACTCGCAGCAGCGTTGAGCTTGCATGCTGCTGGTTTGAACGATGTGCAGGTGTTTGAATCGGCCGCGGAGGTGTTACCCATTGGGGTCGGTGTCAACTTACCCCCGCACGCCGTACGCGAATTGACAGAACTCGGTTTGGCCGATGTGCTCGCGCACACTGGTGTGCCCACCGCCGAGCTTGCCTACTATGGTCGCGATGGCCAGCTCATTTGGACAGAAACACGTGGAAGCGCTGCTGGCTATCATTGGCCGCAATACTCCATCCATCGTGGTCGATTGCAATTACTTTTGCTCGAGGCAGTGCGCGAACGCTTAGGATTTCAGGCGGTACACACTGGACGACGCGTGATGCGATTTGATCGTGGCGCTCAAGGCATCACGTTACAACTCAAACGCAGCGACGGCACGCACGAACAGGTGTCAGGTGATGTACTGATCGGCGCAGATGGCATTCGTTCAAGTGTGCGCGCACAACTTTTTCCGAACGAAGGACCGTTACCTTGGAATGGTTGGGTGATGTATCGCGGTCGCACATGGGCTCCAGCGTTTCTCACGGGTGAATCGATGGTGATTATTGGTGACGAGGTACAGCGTGTGGTGGCCTACCCGATCAGCGCACCACGCGCCGATGGTCTCATTCTCACCAATTGGATTCTGACGCGACGCGCTGACTATTGCGCCATGGATCGAGGCGATTGGAATCGCGCGGCAAATCCACTTGATTTACGTGTACACGTTCAAGGCTGGACCTGGGATTGGATTGATGTGGCGCAGCTGATTACTCAAGCAGAAGAAGCGTACGTTTATCCCTTGGTCGATTTAGAACCTTTAGCGCGTTGGAGCGTTGGTGCGGTGACGTTATTGGGTGATGCGGCACATGCGATGTATCCGTTTGGATCGAATGGTGCGTCACAAGCGATTTTAGATGGACGGTATTTAGCGCGTGAACTGGCCAGTTGCGCGAATGCTGAGCACGCGCTAGCCCAGTACGAAGCATGCCGACGCGAAACCACCACGCAAGTGCAACTGGCCAATCGACGGCAAGCCAGTGATGTGATGACTCGGGTCAGTGAACTTGCACGTCAACACGCCACGGGTGCTGCGGCTGGCGAGTTGATGGCCGTCGAAGCACAGTACAAACGCTTGGCAGGCTTTGATGCAGACACGCTGAATACACGAGCTTCATTGAGTGTGTCGCACACGCAATAACGTAGACCATACCTAGCGCACCAGAGGCTGGTTTTTCTGATCGAACCACGGGGACTGAGAGATGAAAAAAAATTCTGCTGTGACATGCATTGCGGTGTTGCTGATATTGATGGCAGCAATGGCACAGGCGCAATTTCAACCGAACAAATCAGTGCGCATCGTCGTCCCCTTCCCCCCAGGTGGGACCACCGATATCTTGGCGCGCGAGCTAGCCGCACAACTCGCCCAACGTTGGAAGCAAAGCGTGGTGGTTGAAAACAAAGCCGGTGCAGGCGGGACGATTGGTACGGCTGAAATCGCAAAGTCTGCAGCGGACGGTTATCACTTGATGGTGACCGCCACCCATCAAGTCATCAACCCAAGTTTGATGAAAAAATTACCGTACGATGCACGCAAAGAATTCACACCCATCGCGTTAGTTGGTGCCGTACCGAATGTGTTGGTGGTTCATCCCTCCCTGGCGGCAAACAATGTGAGTGAATTTATTGCGCTGGCTAAAGCACAACCAGGCAAACTCAGTTTTGGATCGACCGGCATTGGTGGATCGAATCATCTAGCAGGTGAACTCTTTAAAGCCATGGCAGGCATTGAGATGACACATATTCCTTACAAAGGGGCTGCACCGGCGATGACCGATCTACTCGGTGGACAAATTCCGGTGATGTTTGATTCGGTTCCCACAGTGATTCAACATGTGCGCTCCGGAAAATTACGCGCGCTGGGGGTCACCAGCTTAAGACGTTCGGCCTCGTTGCCCGAGGTACCCACCATCGATGAAGCGGGGGTCAAAGGCTTTGATGCCACCGCATGGTTCGGACTGTATGCCCCCGGTGCAATGCCTACAGATATCACGCAGCGTTTGTCTAACGACGTCTTTGCCGTACTTAAAAGTGACGCGATCCGCGACAGTTTTGCTAAACATGGCGTCGAGCCCGGGACACTGACACAATCTCAGTTTGCGAGCTTTTATCTGACGGAGCTCGACAAATGGGCGCGCGTGATTGAACGTGCGAATGTCAAACTCGACTAACAACACCAATGAAACCTATTGAATGGAACGACGCACTTGCCCTGGGCGTGGACCCGCTGGATGAAACGCACCGCGATTTCATCGCGCATATCGCCACGCTGGCGGCGGCCCAAGACGATCAAGTGTTGCAGGCATTAGATGCCCTCAACGCGCACACCAGCGCGCACTTCGAACAAGAAAGTCGCTGGATGCGCGATTGCGAATTTCCACCCTTGGGTTGTCATGAAGGTGAACACCAAAAGGTACTCGAGTTATGTTTAGAGTTACGCGCGCGGATTGCAGACGGTAGCCAACCGCCCGCCATGGGGGCACGATTGGCCGAAGCGCTGATGGAGTGGTTTGAACAGCACGCCGTGAGCATGGATGCGGTACTTGCACAATGGATGCAATCGCGCGGCTACGTACCGGCTTTGGATGCTGATCTATTACTTATGCAGCCGCAATAAGCAAAATACCCTTGGCGCGTTGCACGCGCCGCGATTGTTGATACCTGGGATTGTTTACGCCAAGTTGAGATCGCTGGCCATGGGCGCAGACGGTGCATGAAACCGCACCGGACCGTCCGGAAGCATGTGCAAGAACTGTTTGATAAACGGATCTTCTGAGGCAAGTAACGCCTCAGGGGTACCTTCACCCATCACGCGTCCTTCGGCGATGACGTAGATGTAGTCAACTACCTTGAGCGATTCAGATACATCGTAGGTAACCACAATCGAGGTGGAACCAAGCGCATCGTTTAAACGGCGAATCAGTTCTGCAATCACGTTTAAAGAAATCGGGTCGAGACCCGCAAACGGCTCATCAAACATCGCTAACGCTGGCTCGAGTGCGATGGCGCGTGCCAATGCCACGCGACGCGACATTCCCCCCGATAAATCGCCCGGCATTAAATCGCGTGCACCGCGCAAGCCAACGGCATTTAATTTCATGAGCACCAGCGCGCGAATCATCTCTTCTGAAAGATTGGTGTGCTCGCGCAACGGAAAGGCAATGTTTTCGTACACCGAAAGATCACTAAATAAGCCGCTCACTTGAAACATCATTCCTAAACGACGGCGTAAGGCGTACAACGCATCCGTACCGATCTCATGCACCACCTGGCCGGCCACGCGTACGGTACCGCGATCGGGACGCAACTGCCCGCCAATCAACTTTAAGAGCGTTGATTTACCACTGCCACTGGCACCCAAAATGGCCACCACTTTACCGCGCGGCACACGCAAATTCAGGCCACGAAAAATCGATAGCTCGCCATACGAAAAATGCAGATCCTGAATATCGACCAACATCTGCTCCTCATCGGGGACGATGGTGGTATTGGTTGCGCTCAGGCTGCTCGATGGACGGTTGGGCGTGGGTGCGTTCATGTAGCGTATTGTAGCGTGCGACGCAGCGATGGTCTTCCTAAGCGCCCGAAGAGTGTCACAATCATCCCATGAACCCAACGACTGACCGAGACGGCAATCGCACACCAAGCATCATGGACGCGATCACCCACGCGACGCCACACGCCACGCCCTACGCAAATCTCACACCCGATTGCGTACTGGATGCGCTTGAGTCGTGCGGCCTTCAGGTGGATGGCCGCATGCTGGCGCTCAACAGTTATGAGAATCGCGTGTTTCAGGTGGGTATTGATCGCGACGATCAAGCGCGCAGTGATTCCTTTGTCGTCGTAAAATTTTATCGACCTCACCGTTGGAGTGATGTGCAAATTTTGGAAGAGCACAGCTTTGCGCGCGAACTCAACGAACAAGAAATACCAGTGGTTGCACCGCTTGAGATTGCCGGTCAAACCTTGCACTCACACGCTGGATTTCGGTTTGCGGTGTTCCCGCGACGCGGCGGTCGCATCCCCGAACTTGAACGCGCCGATGTGTTGCATTGGATCGGTCGATTTTTGGGTCGCATTCATGCCGTGGGCGCACGCGCTCCGTTTGTGCATCGACCGGCACTAAATATTGATACGTTTGGGATAGCCTCTCGCGATTTCTTGCTACAAGGCAATTTTGTACCCGACGATTTACGGGCCGTGTGGAAAAGCGTAATTGATCAAGCCTTAGACGAAACACAACGTGGCTTTATGCGCGTTGGGCCAGTCGCATCACTACGTTTGCACGGCGATTGTCACGCCGGTAATGTGTTGTGGACCCCCGATGGCCCCCACTTTGTGGATTTGGATGATGCGCGCAACGGCCCTGCAGTACAGGATCTGTGGATGCTGTTATCGGGCGACGCCTCGGCCATGCAAACCCAACTGGCCCATGTGCTTGAGGGCTATCGGATGTTTCATCCGTTAAACACCGATGAGTGTGCGTTGATCGAACCGCTGCGCACGCTGCGATTGATTCACTACGCGGCGTGGCTGGCACGACGTTGGCAAGATCCGGCTTTTCCTGCCGCGTTTCCTTGGTTTGGAACGACGCGTTATTGGCAAGAGCGTATTCAAGAACTCCGCGAGCAAATTGCGTTGATGCAAGAGGCGTGAGCGTTTAATACTTACCTCTTCAACAAACTCACCGCGATGATGGCGCCGATCACAATAAACGCGCCGACAATTTGTAGTGGCGCAACAGTCTGCCCCAACACCACCCACGCAATCGCAAGTACAGCCACTGGTTCAAAATTCAGCGCCGCCGTATTACTCACCGCGCCCGAACGCGGCATCAACATAAACACGCCCGTAATCCCCGCGCTATAAAGCAACGTGAGTAAAGCCAAACCCATCCATCCCATCTGATCGACCGGAAACACAAAGCTTTCGGTCAATACGCCTTTCGTCACCATCACGATCGCAATCACACTCATGGTGGTCAGGGTTCGGACTCGACCATCCAATCCACCCAGCCAGCGATTGGTGAGTAACAAACCACTGGCCATCGATACTGCAGCACCGAGGGCCCACAACACACCCAAGCCGATTTCTTGCCAACGACCCGCAAAATCAATCCCTCGTCCGGCCGTCACCCCTCCAATATCTAGCGCGAGCGCCAAACCAAACAAAGCCGCGGGCATCGCCACAAACGTGCGCCAACCCGGACGTTCAATACCGGTCGCCCAAGTGACTAACAACATCAAAATCGGAAACGCATTAAAGACCAATAATGCGAGCGCTACGGGAATCAGCGAAATTGCCGAATACACACAGTAGCTTTGCGATAAAAACAATAAGCCAACAATCAACGCATGTATGCGTCGACCAGCTGGCACCACAATCGGCACGCGTTTGACGTACAACAAGATCAGGGTAAATAACACCGCGCCACTGGATCGCACGGCCACCGCAGCAGTGACATTGGCGCCATGTTCAAACGCGATCCGCGCACAGACGTGATTGCAACCCAAAATCACTGAAATCAATAAAAACGCCGGAATAATCACCGAGCGCGGCAAGGGTGCTAAGTCGTTGACGGGCGCGGATGAGGATGCGTTGGGGGTTACACTCATAGCCCACACACTACTCCAAGCAAGAACCTGCTGTCACGAGCAATTCACGTTGGCTGATCGCACTGGGTGAAACAAACGCATGCACGCTGGGACCACCAGACGCTACATCGATGTTTGCTCATCCGTGATGCGAAACCCTTGCACCTGGCTGAAGGCGCGAACCTACAATAAGCACTTTGTTTCTTTGCCAACCGAGGTAGACCATGGCGGCAGTCGTTGAATATCGTGTTGTGGAGAGCGTTGCAGAAATCGTGATGCATCGCGGCCCAGTCAATGCCATTGACCATCAATTGGCGCGAGAAGTGGTCGATGCCTATGTGCGTGCACGGCACGATGACAATGTGCGCGCTGTCATCCTCACGAGCGGCTTACCCACGGTGTTTTCTGCCGGACTCGATTTAAAGCTCGCGCTATCCATGGATGGTCAGGCACTACGTCGTTTTATTGAAGTGTTTTATTACGAGATGCACGAAGCACTGTATCGCTTAGGTAAACCTGTGATCGCTGCGGTGAATGGTCATGCGCGTGCTGCCGGGGTCACTTGGGCCGTTTCAAGTGACATGATCATTGCCGCTGAAGAAGCGCAAATGGGTTATCCAGAAATCGATGTCGGTTTATTACCCGCCATGCACCTAGTACATTTACCGCGCATTGCTGGCCGACATCGCGCCGCCGAATTATTATTTACTGGCGACATCGTTTCAGCTGCGGAAATGCAGCGCTTGGGTGTGGTGAACACCGTGTGCCCACGCGCCGAAGTGTTGCCGCGCGCTCGAGCTCTGGCACAGCGTCTGGCTAAAAAGTCACCCATCGCGATGAAGCTTTTACGCGATGCCTTTATGCGCGCCAACGATTTAGATTATCGACGCGGCATGGAAAGCGTCGTCGAAACCATGTGTCAACTCAAAGACTCGGCGGATTCACGTGAAATGCTGCGCGCCTTTGCTGAAAAGCGCGCAGCGGATTTAAAGGGGAAATAACGCCGAAGGGAGAATAACGGCGCTTAGTCTGGACGAATCTGGTTGTCGCGGACTACTTTGGTCCAGCGTATTAATTCACCTTCCGTCCATTTTTGTAGGGCCTCAGGCGTACTGCTCGCAATGTCCATCCCCTGACCTTCGCTAAGTTGCTTGCGTGTTGCAGGATCCGCCAACACCTTGGCCATTTCAGCATTCAATCGATCAATGATTGGTCGCGGTGTGCCAGCAGGTGCAAAAACGCCCCACCACGCCAGAGCTGAAAACCCCGGAAAGCCTTGCTCGGACAACGTCAACACATCGGGCATGGCAGCCGAACGTTTATCCCCAGTCACGGCCACACCACGCAACTTGCCGCCACGCACATGCGGCGCAATCACGGCCACCGAACCAACGGCCAAATCAATTTGACCACCTAAGGCATCAGCCGTCATGGGTCCGCCGCCTTTGTAAGGTGCATGGGTCACTTTAAAGCCGCCCGCTTGTTGCACGAGTGTCATTGTTAAATGACCCAAGCTGCCATTGCCCACTGAGCCATAACTCACCGCTTCAGGCTTTGCTTTTGCTGCCGCAATCACATCTGCAAAGCGTTGATACGGCTTGTTCTGCGCCGTCGCAATTGCCATCGGTGAGGTTCCGACCAGCATCACTGGCACCAAATCTTTGAGCGTGTCGTAAGGCAGATTAGGGATCAGCGCGGGGTTAACCGCGTGTGTATCAAATACAAATACAAAGGTGTAACCATCAGGAGCACTTTTGGCAACAAACGCCGTACCGATCGATCCAGATGCACCGGTTTTATTTTCAACAATAAATTGTTGCCCCATG
>CAWUMP010000028.1:0-15457 GCA_963923385.1 uncultured bacterium
GATGGGCCAAGGCTTTACCTAAAGCATCGAGTTCCGCAGCGAGCAACGGGCCAGCACAAGCGATTGGTGCAAAACGCGCCACACCATGCGTGGTTGCTTCCGCACGGTGTGCCGTACCAAACGCATCGTTCACATAGATATCGCACAAGGCTGCAATACGACGCGATAAGGCTTCATCATCTTTTTTCTCGCCGACATTAAAGCGACAATTTTCAAGCAACACCAATTTGCCGTTTGCGATGGCGTTCGGCTGAAAGCCAGCGCCTAACCAGTCACTGATCAACGGCACCTCAGCACCGAGCAAACGCGACAAGTGTTTAGCGACTGGCGCCAGCGATTCAGCTTCAACAAACACACCCTCTTTGGGTCGACCCAAATGTGAGACCAACATCAGACGTGCGCCTTTTTCCATGGCCATCCGAATGCCTGGCAACGCCGCACGAATTCGCGTGTCATCGGTAATTCGGCCATCTTGAAAAGGCACATTAAAGTCAACACGAATCAGCACGCGTTGACCGGACAAGTCAAGATCAGCCATTCGCTTGAATTGCATGCTCATGAAACACTCTCCGTACCAAACGTCATCATCACGCTGGGATCGCGCGCGATTACTTTTTGCGTGCTGCTAAAAACGCAGCCATCTGGCGTTGTGGCTCGCCCGATTCATAAGCGCGTTTTTGGTATTTTTTTGCAGCAAGCAAAATGTCATCAAATTGCGCTTGGGTGATTTCGCGCATGCGCTCTTTGGTCAGTTGCATGGCCATGGGGGGATGGCCTGCAAGGAGATTCGCCACCTCGAGCGCCTGACTCAGCACTTGTTCACGCGCAACTAAATAATTGAGTAAGCCCAAAGCGTATGCACGCTCACCTGAAATTAATTCGCCCGTCAGCGAGAGCTGGGCATTTAAACCGATCGGTAAATGCCACATCATTTGCGAGGTACCAAGAATCGAACCCAAACCAGCTTTTACTTCGGGTTGACCCAATTTCATTTGCGGATAACCGACCCGCAAATCGCAGTACAACCCAATCTGATAGCCGGCGCCCGCTGCCACGCCGTTATACGCTGCAACCGTGGGTTTATTCATCCCACGAATCGCAGCAAACATGGCGTGTGCGCGCGTAAACCAACCATCGACATCGGCGGCGGTAAAGGCTGCTGCTTCTTCTAAATCTTGACCAGAAGAAAACGCGCGGTCTCCTGCACCAGTGATCACCACTGCACGCACGGCCGCATCGGCTTCTAATGTCGCCAACAGCGCAGGCAACTCGCTGCGCATGGTTTCGTTGACAGCATTGAGTGCTTCCGGACGGTTTAAACGCACAACGGCCACCGCACCCAAGGTTTCACATAAGACGCTGGGCATTATTTCGCGGCCATTAATGCAACGGTGGTGTCGAGCATACGGTTAGAAAAACCCCATTCGTTGTCGTACCAACCACCCACTTTCACCAATGTGCCTTCGGCCACCTTGGTGAGTGACGCATCAAAAGTGCACGACGCTGGATTGTGGTTGTAATCCACCGACACCAACGGCTCGGTGGTGTAATCCAACACCCCACGCAAGGCGCCACCGGCTGCGCTTTGCATGGCGGCATTGATTTCTTCTACGCTTGTAGCACGTGCAGCGGTCAAGGTGAGATCAACGATCGATACATTGATGGTCGGTACACGAATTGCGTAACCATCGAGCTTGCCATTCAACTCAGGTAACACCAATCCAACCGCCGCCGCTGCACCAGTTTTAGTTGGAATCATTGACATGGTGGCTGAGCGCGCACGGCGCAAATCTTCGTGATACACGTCGGTGAGCACTTGATCGTTGGTATAAGCATGCACGGTGGTCATGAGTCCGGCGACGATGCCAATTTTTTCGTGTAGCACTTTGGCCATCGGCGCCAAACAGTTGGTGGTACACGAGGCGTTTGAAATCACCGTGTGGCTCGCTTTTAAGGTGCCGTGATTCACGCCGTACACGACGGTGGCATCGACATCTTTTCCACCGGGCGCCGAGATGATGACTTTTTTAGCCCCCGCGCTCAAATGCGCGCCGGCTTTTTCTTTGGTGGTGAATAGGCCCGTGCACTCCAACACCACATCAACGTTTAAGGCTTTCCAAGGTAATTCGGCAGGGTTGCGTTTAGCACACACCGCAATCCGATCACCGTTCACCACCAGATGATCACCATCCACACTCACCGTCCCCGGAAAACGTCCATGCGCGGTGTCGTATTTGGTTAAGTGGGCATTGGTCTGCGCATTACCCAAATCGTTGATCGCCACAATTTGAATGTCATGCTTCTTGCTACTTTCGTACAAGGCGCGAAGGATGTTACGGCCAATACGCCCATAGCCGTTGATAGCAACACGAATGGTCATGCGTTCAGTCCTCGGGTAATCGCCACAAACAGGGCGGTGGGTTAAAAAATTAGGGGTCTTATTCGAACCGGTTACAGTTGAAGCACGCGCTGAATTGCAGAGACAACATGTTCAGCGGTAATACCAAAGTGTTTATACAACGCACTGGCGGGCGCTGATTCGCCAAACGTATCAATACCAATCACAGCGCCACGCGCATCATCGACAGCGCCGGTGTACTTGCGCCAAAAATCCGTCACGCCCGCCTCAACGGCGACACGCGGCACACCCTGCGGCAACACCTGCGTGCGATACGTCGCAGGCTGTCGATCGAATACGTTGGTACAGGGCATTGAAACGACCCGCACCGCAATCCCTGCACTTGCTAAGGTTTGCTGTGCCGCCAAGGCCAACGGCACTTCGGAGCCGGTGGCAATAATCACGGCGCGCGGTGTACCTTGTGCGGCCTCAGCCAATACGTAACCGCCGCGCTCGATCTGCGCACGCGTTGTCGCATCACGCGGTACAAACGCCACGTTTTGACGTGAAAAAAGCAACGCACTGGGTCCATCTTGCCGGGCAATCGATGCGCTCCATGCCACCGCAGACTCTAAGGTGTCACATGGGCGCCACACATCGAGCTGCGGAATACTTCGCAAGCTTGCGGCATGTTCGACTGGTTGATGCGTGGGGCCATCTTCTCCCAAACCAATCGAGTCGTGCGTAAACACAAACAGACTGCGCAATTTCATTAGCGCAGCCATACGAATGGCATTTCGTGCGTAATCGGAAAAGGTTAGAAATGTCGCGCCATATGGAATGAAGCCGCCATGCAAAGCCAAGCCGTTCATGATGGCGGCCATCCCAAATTCACGCACACCATAAAACACGTAATTGCCGCCACCACTTGGGCCCACCGGCCTTGAGGCCTTCACCATGGTCAAGTTAGAGCCCGCTAAATCAGCCGAACCACCCAGTAATTCAGGTAACAGTGGCACCAAAGATTCCAGCGCGTTTTGCGATGCTTTGCGTGTTGCGATTGTTTCGGCTTTGTTATTGATGTCTTCCAATAATGCCGCAACCCGTGTTGCGTAATCAGCGGGTAATGCGCCCGACATACGGCGCGTGAATTCCGCTGCTTGCGGGGCAAAAGCTGCGCTGTAGTTGGCGAATAGCTTTTTCCATTCTTTGTGTCGGCGCGCGCCTTTACGCCGCGCGTTCCACGCCGCAGAAATTTCTGTCGGAATCTCAAACGGCGCGTGTGGCCAACCTAACGCGGCGCGTGCAGCAGCTATCTCTGCATCACCTAACGGCGCGCCATGTACACCCCCGGTGTTTTGTTTATTCGGCGCACCTTTACCGATCACAGTCTGACAACAAATGAGCGTTGGTCGTGCGGTCTCACGTTTGGCTTTTAAGATGGCGCGATGCACGGCTTGCGTGTCATGACCATCTACATTGGCAATCACTTGCCATCCGTAGGCAGCAAAACGTTTGGGGACATCATCGGTATACCAAGCTTTGATGGAGGCTTTTTCAGAATCAATTGAAATACCGTTGTCGTCATACAACGCGATCAACTTACCCAAGCCCAACGTACCGGCCAGCGCACAGACTTCGTGAGAAATACCTTCCATCAAACAACCATCACCAAGAAACGCGTAGGTGTGATGGTTCACGATATCCATTCCTGGGCGATTGAATTCCGCCGCCAGCAATCGTTCTGCTAAAGCCATCCCTACCGCGTTGCTGATGCCTTGACCCAATGGACCGGTGGTGGTTTCAACACCCGGGGTGATACCCACTTCCGGATGACCCGGTGTGCGCGAGTGGAGTTGACGAAAATTGCGCAGCTCTTCTATCGGCAAGTCGTAACCGGTGAGATGCAACAAGCTGTAGAGCAACATCGAGCCGTGACCGTTCGACAACACAAAGCGGTCGCGATCAGCCCACGCTGGGTCGGCAGGATCGTGACGTAAATGATGCTGCCATAGCGCCACTGCGATATCGGCCATCCCCATGGGCATGCCCGGGTGGCCAGAGTTGGCGGCTTGCACCGCGTCCATCGACAAGGCACGGATGGCATTCGCAAGATCGCGATCAGTAACGTCTGCGCGCATGGGCTCGCCTAACAAGGTTGGGGTAAATCGCAGCAGGAGTGAACCACTGCGAAGGTGAATAACAGTGGGGGGTCAACAGCAAACCGCAATTATAGGGGATGGCGCATTCGGCTCGACCGAAAGCGAATGAAACACCGTACACTGCGCGCATGCGTATTGCTTTTCATCGCCCCGAAAATTACGTACCTGCGGTCCAAGCCCCCGAAGCCCAGGTTGAGGGCTTGTTGTTTGTCTTTCGCGGCGATCAGTTGTTGGTCGAACTGGGCCCGCCTTCAGCGACGCCTTCAGATGATCCGCGTGTGCAATCGCGACCGTCTTGGGCGCGTCTTCCAGCGGGCCGTGTCAGTGCCTTCCAAACGCAGCCGCTGCGCGACTTATATCTCGGTCGATTAGGCGAAGTGCATTGCCATGCCGCCGAACTACCCGCCGACACCCCGGCGCCCCCCGGCATGGCCTGGCAGGGACTGCGCA
This sequence comes from uncultured bacterium, assembly GCA_963923385.1. Classification (GTDB taxonomy): domain Bacteria; phylum Pseudomonadota; class Gammaproteobacteria; order Burkholderiales; family SG8-39; genus SZAS-79. Next base: position 4,951 of record CAWUMP010000028.1, read on the forward strand.
CCTTGTTTTCGGTACTCGATGACGCGCATTTCGCACTCGCGGGTCGCGCCATCCAATTTATTGATTGGGATCGTAACCATCAATTTTGTGGACGCTGCGGCACCCCAACCGTGGCCCAAGCAAACGAGCGATCACGCCTCTGTCCGTCCTGTCGCTTAAGCGCGTATCCACGGATTTCTCCTGCGGTGATGGCACTGGTCCGGCGTGAAGGGCAGGTTCTACTCGGGCGCAGCCCCCACTTTCCGCCTGGGATGTTCAGCGCCTTGGCCGGTTTTGTCGAGCCAGGCGAAACGCTCGAGCAGTGTTTGGCCCGTGAAGTCGAGGAAGAGGTCGGCGTCTCGGTGGGCAACATCCAATATTTTGAAAGTCAGCCCTGGCCTTTTCCCAATTCGTTGATGATTGCCTTTGTTTGTGATTGGACTGGCGGCGAAATCCGCCCGCAAGAAGGCGAAATCGAGGACGCGCAGTGGTTTGATATATTCCAATTGCCCCAACTTCCGAGTAAAATTTCGATCGCCCGCCGCCTGATCGACGCGGTTGTCGCGCAGATGCGCGGCGCGGCACACCGACCCTAAGAGGTTAACCACGACGAACGCCCGCCAGAAAACATCCTGACGGGCCCCGAGCTCTGTATAAGTGCGCGGTTTTCGTTTTTGTGCCGCAAGGCGTGAACAGCAGGCGCAGTCGGCGGGAAGAAAGTCCCGCAGGTTGCGCCGATTGCGTTTTACGGGGGAACGAAAATGAACGGTCTGCATCTCATCGGCGATCTGAATGGCTGCCGCTGCGATCCGCGGCTGTTACTCGATGGCCAGGATTTCGAGTCGCGCTGCGTCGCCATGGTTGAGGCTGCTGGCCTCACCATCATGGATGTGCGCTTTCATCAATTTGAAGGCTCGGGTTTCACTGGCACCGTGGTGCTCGCTGAATCTCATTTGGCAATTCACACCTGGCCCGAACGCGCCGGACTCACTTTGGATGTGTACGTCTGTAACTTTAGCGCCGACAACTCTGCCAAAGCGCGCGCGTTGTTTCGTTCGTTGATCGATTACTTTCAGCCGACCGAACTGGCTTCTCATGAAATTGATCGCGGCGACCACACGCTCAACGAACCGCTCAACGCATCGACCGGTTTTTACATCAAGGCCACCGCCCAACTGGCCGAGCGTCAAACGCAGTATCAAAAACTTGCCGTGTACGACACCCCGCATTACGGCAAGCTTTTACGCCTCGATGCATTCAACATGACCTCCGAGCGCGAAGAGTTTGTTTATCACGAAAATCTTGTGCACCCAGCACTCACAGCGCACGCCCATCCAAAAAGCGTGCTGATTATTGGTGGCGGTGATGGCGGTGCAGCCGAAGAAGCCCTGAAGCACCCGTCGATTGAAAAACTCACCTTGGTTGAAATCGATGCTGCGGTGATTGACGTTGCACGCGCGCATTTTCAAGCGGTGCATCACGATGTTTTTGATCATCCAAAATTTAATTTGGTAGTCGGTGACGGGTTACGCTACATCCAAGAATCGAGCGAAAAATTTGATTTCATCGCCCTCGATCTTAACGACCCGATGGGGCCTGCCGAGGCCTTGTATTCCACCGAATTTTTTCAACACTGTCGGCATGCACTGGCACCTGGTGGTGCCTTAGCGTTACACATCGGTTCACCCACCGCGCAGCCTGAACGCGTGGCGGAGTTGGCCCAGCGTTTAAATGGTGTGTTCCGCATTGTGCGTCCGTACACGGTCTACATTCCTTTGTACGGCGCGCAGTGGACCCTTGTGGTGTGTTCAGACAAACTCGATCCAAAATCGTTTACTGCCGATGAAATTGATCGCCGTATTGAACAACGCAAGATCAGCGAATTGCAGTTTTATAACGGCGAAACGCACGAAGGCGTCTTTGCGCTACCAAATTTTGTCCGCGATTTAGTTGCTCCGCGCCTAAAAACAACCACCCGCGGCACACGCCGTTTAGGGGTGGTGTCGGCCGCCGGTAAATAACGCGACTAAGCGCGACACTTCGCGGCATGCCGACTCAGCCTGCTTCGCCTGGTGCGCCGATACTTGCCCGAGCCGATGTGCTTGCAGCCATCAGTGAAGATGCGCCCCGCTTAACGCGCGTTTTTTTGTCTAAAGAACACCGCCTGGCTGCCGCGCAACTTGTGCAATGGATGCAAGCTGCCGGCATGCATGCGCACATCGATGCCATTGGCAATGTGATTGGACGTTATGAAGGACAGCACCCGAACGCGCCCGCTTTGCTTGTCGGTTCGCATATGGATAGCGTGCGTGATGCAGGTCGTTACGACGGCATCTTCGGTATTTTGTGTCCGATCGCTTGCGTCGAGCGCTTGCATCACAGCGACACACGCCTGCCCTTTGCTATCGAAGTGATTGCCTTTGCCGATGAAGAGGGCGTGCGCTTTGGCGCCACGTTGCTAGGAAGTCATGCGCTGGCGGGTAGTTTTGATTTGGCATGGTTAGATAAACGCGATGCCAACGGATGCAGTATGCGCGAGGCCTTACGCGCGTTTGGTGGCGACCCCAACGCTATTACATCGTTAGCGCGAGACCCCGCGGCAACGCTCGGTTTCATTGAAGTGCATATTGAACAAGGCCCCGTGTTACTAAGCGAAGATCGTGCCCTGGGTGTGGTGAGCGCGATTGCAGCGAGCACACGCTTTCAAATGGGAGTGGAAGGTCTTGCAGGTCACGCAGGTACAGTACCGATGGGCTTGCGTCAGGACGCACTGGCCGCCAGCGCAGAGATGCTGCTAGCGATTGAACGCATCGCGCAAACGCGCGCCGACACGGTGGCCACCGTGGGTCGAATCGAAGCGCAACCTGGAGCCATCAACGTGATTCCTGGACAAGTGGCATTCACGCTCGATGCGCGCGCGCCGTCAAATACGTTGCGTGATCAACTCTGCGCCGAACTACAAAGCGCGTGCAGTGCCATTGCACAACGCCGCGGTGTGCGCCTGACAGCTCATGTGTTGCAGCAGCTAAATGCTGCAACCTGTGCACCGCATTTGATGCAACAACTTGAAACGAGTCTCACACGTTGCGCGTTACCAACGCGAATCCTACCCTCGGGGGCCGGACACGACGCGATGGTCATGGGCGCATTCACCGACATGGCGATGTTATTTGTCCGCTGCGGCAATGGTGGAATCAGTCATCATTCAGATGAAATAATGACCGCCGAAGATGCTGCGCTCGCCACCGATGTGCTGCATGATTTTATTCTGCATTTTCAACCGAGATCCACATGACCGCGCCCGTGATTCCACCCGCTTACGCTGATATTGATCCGTTGCCTCGGTTGTTGATGGGGCCAGGCCCGATCAATGCCGATCCACGCGTGCTGCGCGCCATGAGCGCCCAGTTGCTGGGTCAATTCGATCCGCAATTTCGTACCTACATGCGCGAGACGATGGCGCTGTATCGCGACATTTTCGTCACGCAAAACACCTGGACCATGTGTATTGATGGCACCGCACGCGCAGGCATCGAAGCAGCGATGGTGTCCTTGATTGAACCCGGGGATCGTGTGCTGGTGCCAATCTTTGGTCGCTTTGGTCACCTCAAGGTCGAGATTGCGCGTCGTGCTGGTGCGCAAGTGCACGCCATCGAGGTGGAATGGGGCCAAGTGTTCACACCAGACATGATCGAAGATGCACTGCGCAGCTTCAAACCTAAACTGGTGGCGCTCTGTCAGGGCGACACCTCAACCACCATGGCACAACCTTTAGCTGAGATCGGTGCGTTATGCCATCGCCACGATGCACTGCTGTATGTCGATGCCACCGCATCAATTGTTGGGATGCCATTACCGGTTGATGCATGGCATATCGATGTCGTGACGTGCGGACTACAAAAATGTTTAGCGGGTCCTTCAGGCATTGCACCGATCACGCTCAATGAGCGCGCCGCAGAACACATCAAACGCCGACGCCACATCGAGCAAGGGCTGCAGTCGACCGATTATGTTGCGGGCCGCGGACGCATGATTGCTTCCAATTATTTTGATCTCGCCATGGTGATGGATTATTGGTCAGAGCAGGCCCTCAATCACCACACCGAAGCCACGACCATGTTGTATGCAGCACGTGAATGTGCGCGCATCACGCTACTCGAAGGACTCGACGCGGTCCATGCACGCCACGCGGCAGCCTCTCGCGCGATGGTTGCCGGACTACAAGCGATGGGGCTCAAGTTGTTTGGTGATCTCGCCCATAAAATGCCCAACGTGACGGGCATCTGGATTCCGCAAGGTGTGAATGGCGATCGCGTCCGCGCACGGCTGTTGGATGATTTCAATATCGAAATCGGCACCAGCTTTGGTCCACTGCATGGACGCATTTGGCGTATTGGCGCAATGGGCTATAACGCGCGCAAAGACACCGTTCTTATTACTTTAGGCGCACTCGAAGCCTGCTTGCAGGCAGAGGGCTATGCGACGCCCCGCGGTGCAGGCGTGGATGCTGCGTATGCAACGTATTGCCATACCTAGACCAATCTCTTTCTGAGCATCACCCACCGATACACGCAAGGATCATGATGAAAAAAATTTTTCTATTCGCCGTTTGTTTGCTGGTTCTTATGACCCATGTGACCCACGCACAAACACCAGCTGCGCCCATCACCACCGCCAGCGGTCTTGAAATACGCGTACTCAAACCGGGGCAAGGACCGAGCCCCAAAGCCACCGATCGCGTGCGTGTGCATTACCGCGGGACCTTCATGGATGGCCGTGAGTTTGATAGCTCGTACAAACGTAACGAGCCCACCGAGTTTCCGCTCAATGGTGTCATTCCGTGTTGGACCGAAGGTGTACAACGCATGAAAGTGGGCGGCAGCGCGCGTTTGATTTGCCCACCAAGCATTGCCTATGGTGAGCGCGGTGCGGGCGGGGTGATTCCTCCCAACGCCACACTACAGTTTGATATCGAACTACTGGCCATCTTGCCGCGCTAAGCAAAGTGCGGCGTTGCGTTATATCGCCTGACCTGGTGTTACTTCACGTACCGTAACCGAATTAATCGTTGAGTTCGATCCCACGTTCGCGCGCGAGCGTGGACCAACGCAAAATATCTGCCTCGATAAAGCGCCCGAATTGCTCGGGACTCATCGGCATTGGCTCAATCGCTTCGTGTGCAAAGCGTTCGCGTAACTCGGCACTACTCAGTGCTTTATTGATTTCAGTGTTGAGTTGACGCGTGAGCTCTGCGGGCAGGCGCGCGGGGCCAACAATGCCATACCACTGCACGCCGTCAAATCCTCGATAGCCAAGCTCTGCAAACGTGGGCACGTCGGTAATGAATGGGTGGCGACGCGCACCAGTGATCGCCAGTGCACGTAATTTTCCCGCGCGCAAATGTGCAAGCGCGCCAGCCAATCCAGGCATCAACATCTGCGTTTGTCCTCCGAGCAAATCAGCGATCGCCGGGCCAATGCCGCGATAGGGGACATGCACGGCGTCAAATTGCGCGGCTTGACGAAATTGTTCCATCGCCAAATGGGTCAACGATCCCGAACCCGATGACCCATAACTCAAGCGTGTGCCGGCGCGTCGTGATAGTTCGAGTAGACCACGCACATCATTCACACCCAGACTGGTTGGCACCACCAACACGTTGGGCGTCCCACCTAACATAGCGATGGCGGTGAAATCGCGCACTGCATCGTAAGGCAAGCGACGCACCGCAGGCCCCGTACCATGTGTGGCGACATAGCCCAACATCAAGGTGTAACCATCGGCTGGTGCGCGCGCAACAGCTTGCGCTGCAATCACTCCACCACCGCCGGATTGATTTTCAACAATAAACGACCCGCTGGTAGCGCGTGCCAAACGTTCGGCTACGGTGCGCGCAAGTAAATCCACCGCGCCGCCAGGTTGCACCGGAGCGATGATGCGTACCGGACGTTGCGGATATTTTTGTGCCAGGACAGGGCATGAAAAACCAACCCCACAGACGCCGAGGGCAAGGGCGTACATCACACTCAAAGAGCGACGCAAAACCCACCGTTTTTGCGCAAATAATTTCAAGTGCATCACGTGATCACGTTAATTCGTTGCGCTGGGTGGATGCAGCGCTCGCCAATGTCGCGCCAGATCAATGCGTCGACATACCCACACGCGGTCGTGTCGCTCGACATAATCTAAAAACCGCTGCAACGCGCGTAAGCGTCCGGGACGTCCTAACAAACGGCAATGCATACCCACCGACATCATCTTGGGTGCATGTGCGCCCTCTTGGTACAGCACATCAAAGCTATCTTTAAGGTACTGAAAAAATTGTTCGCCCGTATTAAATCCTTGTGGGGTAGCAAACCGCATGTCATTGGCATCCAGCGTATAAGGCACCACCAAATGATCGACCGCAGCGCCGCGCTTGGGTTGCACACGCATCCACATCGGCAAGTCATCGCCGTAGTAATCGCTGTCATATTCATAACCGCCGTGCTCGACCAACAAGCGGCGCGTATTGGGGCTATCACGTCCGGTGTACCAACCGAATGGCCATCGTCCGCCCGTCAGTTGACGAATGGTGTCTGTGGCGATGCGCATATGTGCCGCTTCGGTTTTTGCATCGATGTGTTGATAGTGAATCCAACGCATGCCATGACAGGCAATTTCATGCCCTTGCTCGACAAAGGCTGCGGTGAGCTCTGGGTGACGAGCGAGCGCCATCGACACACCAAACACCGTGAGGGGTAACTGACGTTGTTCGAACTCGCGCAGGATCCGCCACACGCCAACACGCGAGCCATATTCGTAGATCGACTCCATGCTCATGTGTCGATCAGGATAGGCCGCTGCACCAATGATCTCGGATAAAAATTGCTCCGAGCCTGCATCACCATGCAACACGTTGTTTTCTGCGCCCTCTTCATAATTAAGCACGAACTGTAACGCCACACGCGCATTCCCTGGCCAACGTGGATGCGGCGGATGCGCGCCATAACCAATCAAATCGCGTGGATAAGCTTGGCTAGCCGATTTCGTCGACTGCGATTGTGTGAGCTTCGGCTTTGTTGGCCGACTTTGGCGACGAACGATTTTGCGCGTGACCATCGGTTATGCACGCGGAGCAAATCCGGCAAATGCACCGGTATATTTTTTCGGAATCGGCAACGCGTAATCACCGTGTTTACTGGTCTGCAGTTGCAAGCCAACCAAGGCTTCGCAAAACTTGACGGCAGCGGCAACACCATCAATCACCGGCACACCAAGCGATGCACTGAGTCGTGTGCACAAATCGGCCATTCCTGCGCATCCCAACACAATCGCACCAGAGCCGTCTTGCTTGAGTGCCCGCTCACATTGCGCCAAGATCAATGCGTACGCATCACTGGCTGGATCTTCTAACGCCAGCACCGGTAAGTCGGTGCCATGCACCCCGCGACACACCGTGCTAAATCCATAGCGATCGACTAAACGTCGTGCCATCACGCAGGTGCGCGTTAAGGTCGTGACAATAGAAAACCCGGTCGCAACAAAACTCGCCGCATGCATCGCCGCCTCTGCAATACCCAATACTGGTCCACGCGCGATCTCGCGCGCTGCATCTAAACCTGGGTCACCAAAACAAGCGATGACATAGGCATCGCACGCTTGCGTTTCACCAATGCGCACTTCACCAAGCAAACCGGGTACGGCGTAGGCTTCATCGTAATGATCTTCAATCGATACCGGTCCACCCGTGGGACTCACCGCCAGAATCTCCGTGCCCTGCGCAGCCACCGCGCGCGCAGCGAGCGCAATTTTGTCGGTCATGCTTTGCGTTGTATTCGGATTGATGAGCTTGATACGCATCGTGCGCTCCACCAAAGAAAAAGGCGGGACACAAGCCCCGCCTTCGACTGTTGCGAATGTTTTAAGCCAACTCGCTGAGCACGTCGCGAACAATCTGAAAGAGTTCGTCGATTTGTGCTTTTTCGATAATCAACGGTGGCGCCAAGGCAATCACTTCACCCGCAACACGGATGTAAGCGCCCTTACCAAACGCACGGATATGCGCATCGAGCGCACGACTACCGAGGGGTTCACCCGGACGCGAGGCAAGCTCAATGGCGGCAATTAATCCGATGTTACGAATGTCCACGACGTTCGGCATCCCCTTCAGTGCATGCGCTTTTTCTTGCCAGTAATGCGCCAACGTACCGACGCGCGTGAGCAAACCTTCTTCGGCGTACGTATCGAGCGTGGCAATCCCTGCAGCGCAAGCCAGTGGATGGCCCGAATACGTATAACCGTGCGGCATTTCAACACTGCGTTCGGGGCCCGTCATAAAGGCTTCGTACACGGCGTCTTTCATAAAGACGGCGCCCATCGGCACGGTGGCATTGGTGATGCCTTTGGCCGCGGTAATAAGATCGGGTGTCACACCAAAATATTGCGATCCAAAGGGCTGACCCAAGCGACCCCACGCGGTGATGACCTCATCAAAAATTAGCAAGATGCCGTGCTTGTCGCAAATCGCGCGCAAGCGCTCGAGATAACCTTTAGGTGGAACCAGCACACCGGTCGAACACGCGACAGGCTCAACAATCACTGCGGCAATCGTTGACGCATCATGCAAGCCAACCAAGCGCTCAAGATCGTCGGCCAACTCTGCACCATGTTCTGGCTGGCCACGAGAAAATGCATTGCGTGTCATGTCATGGGTGTGACGAATATGATCGACACCCGCCACCAACGCACCAAACAGTTTGCGATTACCGACGATGCCACCCACCGCAGTGCCGCCAAAATTAACGCCGTGATATCCACGCTCACGGCCAATCAAGCGAATGCGCTGACCTTCACCACGGGCACGATGATAAGCAATGGCTAATTTGAGTGCCGTGTCCACCGACTCAGAACCAGAGTTGGTAAAAAACACCCGCCCCAAACCTTTCGGTGCCAGCGCGCGCAACCGCTCAGCAAATTCAAACACCAAGGGATGACCCAACTGAAACGTTGGCGAAAAATCGAGCGTGGCGACTTGCTTTTGTACCGCAGCCACAATTTTTGGACGGCAATGCCCCGCGTTGACGCACCACAATCCCGAGGTGCCATCAATTAAGCGCTGGCCTTCAGGCGTGTAGTAATACATGCCTTCGGCACGCGCAATCATGCGCGGTGCTTTTTTAAATTGCCGATTCATTGAAAACGGCATTAGGAAAGCGGAGTCCTCTAACACCTGTGAAGGGGCAGGTACTGCCACTTGCGGATTGGCACGATCGTTCATGGTCTTTCCTCCGTATTCAACTCAGGCAGCCGCCTGGGCTGTTGCATGTACGCCGGCCGCAGCCAGCATGGCGTTAAATAAAACACTGGCTCCCGCGGCGATTTCATCGGGCCGTGCATTTTCGAGTTCGTTGTGCGACAAGCCGCCTTCACACGGCACAAAAATCATTGCCGTTGGCGCCACACGCGCTAAATACACCGCATCGTGTGCAGCACCAGAAACGATATCACGACACGACAATCCCAATTGTTTTGCCGCACCTCGTACCGCGTCAATTAAGTGGGGCGCGAAATGACTGGGCGGAAAATACAACACCTCATTCATCGAGATTTGCACCCGACACGCTTGCTCAATCTCACGCGCAGCGTGACGAAGCGACTCAACCATATTGCTTAACGTTTCATCGCGCGCGTTTCGTACATCGATGGTCATATCAACTCGCCCGGGCACGACGTTGCGCGAATTCGGCGTCACGCGCAGATGTCCAACGGTTGCACGCGCGTTATCGGGAAAAGTACACGCAACACGATTGACTTCAACCACCAACCGCGAGGCGGCGAGCAGCGCATCCTTGCGCAACTCCATCGGTGTGGGGCCCGCATGTGAATCCTGTCCGATAATCTCGACATCAAACCAGCGCTGCCCCAACGCGCCAGTGACCGCACCGATGGTTGTCTTGGTATTTTCAAGCACTGGGCCTTGCTCAATATGCGCTTCAAAATAGGCACCCACCGCAATGCTGGTGGCTTGACCGGCATAACCGATCGCTTGCAAGGCTTCGCCCACACTGACGCCATCAATATCTTTTTGTTGCAGCATCGGCTCGAGTTGGTAGACCCCAGAAAACACCCCTGAACCCATCATCGTGGGGACAAAACGCGAGCCCTCTTCATTGGTCCAGGCCACAACTTCAATCGGCGCTTCGGTTTGCAAACCCAAATCATTCAACCGTCGAACCACTTCCAGACCGGCCATCACGCCATAGGCGCCGTCGAATTTTCCACCCGAGGGTTGCGTATCGAGATGGCTTCCGGTCATCACCGGCGCACGCTTAGGATCAAGGCCTTCGCGACGCGCAAAGATGTTACCGATGGCATCCGTACGAATATGCATGCCAGCCGCCTGCGCCCAAGCAACAAATTGGTCGCGTCCCTGACGATCCAAGTCGGTCAAGGTGATGCGCTTTACACCACCCTTTGGGGTCGCGCCGATCTGCGCTAAGTCCATTAAGGCTGTCTCTTATACACATCTCCGAGCCCACGAGACCAG
>CAWUMP010000029.1:0-15162 GCA_963923385.1 uncultured bacterium
CTTGAGTAGGTCATCTGAGGTTTTATAAAAAAACCCCGTGTTTCCAATCATCGTGACATGGTTACGGTCATGTCCACCGGCCCAAGCAATCACTGGGCGGTCGTGGAACAAAAACTCGGCAATTGCGAGCCCGAAGGTTTCACCAATCTGACGGGCATGCAGCATATAGTCTGAAGAATTAATAAAGTTACTCTTTAAGACCGGATCAACCGATGCTGGCAAAAAAACCACGCGATCTGAGTCAATAAATGGCGCGGTGTTCATAAAAACAAAATAGATGTCTTGGCGCCCCTTCAAAGCATTTTCGATAGTCCGCTTTACAAAAGGAACATTAAATTCAGTGAACCCCCCATAACGACCAAACACCAGTGCAGACCTAGGAATGTTTAAAGTTAACCGTAAATCTGTATCAGGCTCAGGCATGGAAACAATATGAGGAACAAAAGGAAAAATGCCGCTGGTCATACGCGACGATAACCATTCGGAGATATATGCGTAATTGTCGCCGTGTGGTTCGAAATTTTGAAAGACGGCGTGAATTGCATTGCGAGAGTTAGGGCATAGTCGGCCATCAGCACGCCCAGACTTCAGCTGATAGGTCAGATCAGCGCCAATAGACTCCGTTGCCTTGGCAAACTTCTCGCGACCCTGGTAGGAGACGACTTGAAAATGACGGCTAAAACGATCGACGGCTAGGGGATGGTTGTAGGCGCTACTTTCATCGTAGGTAATAATTGACTCGTTACCAAGGATTGATTGATTGCCTTGAGCATAGTCGAAAAGGACTACGCCACCGCCACGCTCACCTAAATGTCCGCAATCAAAAATAACACGCATGTGAGATGATTCAAGCTGTTTAATACAACAGTAAAGAAGAGCCACTAACGGAAGGCTCGACAGAAAAGCCTTAAGGACGACTAGCGCATGCTAACCAGCATCATCATCTTAAATTGGAATGGGGTAGAAGTGCTACGCCCTTGCTTAGAAGCCATTGAGCAAAATACGCGAGGCGAAGAATATGAAGTCATTGTTTTAGATAATGGCTCGACACAAGCGGGTGTTGAGCAAGCGGTTGCGGGCATTTCAAATTTGCGGTTGATTCAAGAAGCAGTCAACCATGGGTTTTCTAAGGGAAATAATATCGCAGCCAGGGCAGCACGCGGTGATTTTTTGTTGATATTAAATAACGACACCCTCCCTCGGCCGGGTTGGTTGGGCCCGTTACGTGCAGCGCTTCAAGCTTCAACAGAAGTTGGGATGGTCGGTGCCCGCCTAGTCGATGCACGCGATCAAACTATTTATGCAGGTTCTTATTTCAATCCCCCGATCAGCGCGTACGCCGATGCGTTTAGAAATTACCCGAGCCAAGCAGCCAGCAAGGCGCGCGATTGTGATGCCTATATTGGTTGCGGCATCTTGATACGTCGATCGGTGTATGAGGCTGTTGGTGGATTTGATGAACAATATTTTCAAGGGTACGAGGATTTTGATCTCTGCCTGAAAGTCCGCGAATTGGGATTGCGCATTCAGTATTGTCCCGATAGCAGTATCGAGCATCTAGAAAACGTGTCGATGCGAAAATTATCCACCAGAAGACGTAGAGAAACAAAAGAAAATAATCGATTAATTTTTGAGCGGCGCTGGAAATCGCGCCTCTTTGAGTTTCGTGAAGATCACGCAGCTGTACCACTTGAAAAATTAAACGTAACAGCAATTCACGGCCAGGTGTTCAAGGAGCTGCTGCCAAAAAAAGTAGAGCGCATCCTTTGTGTGGGTTGCGGGTCCGGAGGCATCGGGCAAACACTCAAGTCCAGCCGCCCAACAATTACTGTGCAAGGCGTCGATAACAATCCGCATGCCATTGCCCTAGCAAAGCAATGTCTAGATGACGCAGAAGTTGCCGCATTAGATTTACACGACTATGTGCTCAAGGGCGCAGCGTTTGATGTGATGGTGGTGCCAGAGGTTTTGCATCAACTTGATTCGCCTTGGGATGCGGTCTTTCGCTGGCGCGAATTATTAACGCAAGATGGGGTGGTGATCGCGAGCGTCTATAACGCGGGTCATTACCGTCGTATAAAAAAACTAGTTATGGGTGATTGGCGCTATGAGCCAAGTGGTGTGTGGGGATATCTCAATCGAAGATTTTTTACGCTTGGTTCATTGCAAGAGCTATTTTTTTATGCCGGATTTGATGTTTTGGACACGCGTCGCATTGGCAAAAAAACTTGGTGGTCGCGGTGGTTGTCATGTGTATGGCCACATGCTAACGAGTTGATGGTTGAAACGTATATCGTCGTTGCAAAAAAACGCACCGCACTTAAAAAGCGCGGCACATTGGCCTCGTAGCTAAACATCCCATGCACCTTCTCTACCCCTTCTCTGAGCCTTTGCCGCTAGATCGTGCGCGAGGCTTGCAAGTCATTAGCACGGTGGCCGCGCTAGCACGTGCGGGTATATCAGTTGAATGTTCTTATGTGCCCGTCATCGCCAACCATGAGACGGTTGATCCGTTTGATCATTACGGGGTCATAAAACCCGCAGGCGTGACTATTCGACCAATTGCGCGCAATTTACCTTGGCCGCTGTCGCGCTTGCACTCGCACCGATTTTTTGTATGGCGTTGGTTGCGCCAAGTCGCTGCAAAAATGGATGCTCCATGGGTGTTGGTGCGTCATCTCAAGCTTGCAGCTGCGATCATTCAGGCGCTGCCACAGGCTCGTGTGCTGTATGAAGCCCACGAAGTTTTTTCTGATACCTCGTCTGCAGAAAAGAAAAAGAAAAATTTTTTGCTCGAACAATTTGTGTACACACGTTGTCATGCAGTAATCGCAAATTCTGCTGCGACCGCGCATCGGCTGAAAGCGTTGTATGGAGAACGTGCGCACTGCGTTGTAATCCCAAATGGCGTTGATCGGCCACTCCAATTACCACATAAAGCATGGGCAAACGCGAACCAACACGTTCTCTATGCGGGGAGCTTCTTTCCATGGAAAGGCGTTCATACACTGGTCAACGCAGCAAAATTTTTATCTGGTACTCGAATCATGCTGATCGGTGGTGATGCGACGCGCACCGCTGAACTTCAGGCGATTGCGCCAACTGAAGGCGCACAGGTTGTTTTTGCCGGACGCATGTCACACACCAACACCATGCAAGCGCTCGCAACTGCATGCATTGCGGTGTTACCCAATTTGGATGACACGGATAGCCGTTTTACTTCGCCGATCAAGTTGTTCGAATACATGGCAGCAGGTTGTGCCATTGTGGCCAGCGATCTACCTGCGTTACGTGAAATTCTTGGCGAAGATGATGCTGTTTGGGTGCCGGCGGGAGATGCATACGCGTTGGCCCAAGGGATACGCACTTTGATCAAAGAGCCGCAGCGTGCACAACAGCTGGGCGAACGCGTTTATGCACGTGCGAAGGCTTTTACTTGGGATGCACGCGCGCAGCGCATTCAAGCGTTGTTACAGCAGGCGCGTTAATCCTTTATAAACTGCGGGTGTGCTTGTACCCACGCAGCAAATCTTTCTAAACCTTGCGTTAATGTCGTTGTGGGTTCGAAACCTGTGGCGGCCTTTAAGGCGTCGGTGTCTGCCCAAGTAGCCTTTACATCGCCCGGCTGCATGGGCACCATGTCCAGAATCGCTTTGCGTTGTAATACGCGCTCGAGCACGTTGATGTAATCCAGCAGCCCGACGGGTGTGTGATGCCCGATATTAAAAAGCGCGTAAGGTGGTTGCGCGTTGGGTACGCGATCCAGTGCACGTAAACTGCCTTCTACAATATCATCGACAAACGTGAAGTCGCGTTGCATGTCGCCATGATTAAACACGCGGATCGGTTGATTCGACAGAATTGCCTTCGCGAATAACATCGGCGACATATCTGGCCGTCCCCAAGGTCCATAGACAGTGAAGTAGCGCAGACCAGTGATGGGCAATTGATACAAGTGACTGTACGCATAAGCCATTAGCTCATTCGATTTTTTGGTGGCTGCGTACAAACTGACGGGACGGTCGACTGGATCGGTTTCAGAGAACGGTTGCTTGGTATTACCGCCATACACACTCGAGCTGGAGGCAAACACCAAGTGCGCAATGTTCGTGTGACGACAAGCTTCAAGAATATTGGCAAATCCAACGAGGTTGTTTTGTATATACGAGCCTGGATTTTCAATGGAATATCGTACGCCAGGTTGGGCAGCTAAATGCAAAACACGTTCGGCTTTCGCTTGGTGAAAAACGTCTTGTAGCGCTTTAGTATTAGTGATGTCGATGCGATGAAAATGAAAATTAGGGTGTGATAACAAGCGTGCTAGGCGTGCCTCTTTCAGTGCCACCGAGTAGTACGGCGTCAGCACATCAATACCAAATACGGTGTCACCGCGTGCAAGTAGCTGCTCAACCGCATGCATCCCGATAAATCCAGCGCAGCCCGTAACGATGAGGTTCATGGTTTCTCGTTTCGCTGTAACTCAATGAGCTTGGCATACTTAAGGTAACTATTCATACAACCAATGCTGGTATGAACGAAGCCCGGTAGACCGTCTAAAAAACCACCACGAAAAAAATAAAATTTTAAAAACCGCGCTAACGGACTCAACAGTAAACGCGGCCAACGCACGCGCTTGCCCTGGGCGTAGAGTTGTCCTGCTGCTAAGCTGGAGTAGCGATTCTGTTTGTCGAGATAGCGCGCGAGACTTTCACCGGAAGCATGTAGCAGATCACCCACTAAGGTTTCTGGCGTGCTGTTGTACAAAACTTTTTCGTGTACAGCGTCATCACTCCAACGCGCCGCGCGTCGATCAAATAGTCGCGGACTCCAGTCGGGATAGCCTTCGCCATGACGCAACCAACGACCTAGAAAACGATTGCAGCGCGCCATACGAAAAACGCAGGAACGCGGTGCAATCAATGCACGCGTGATGGCGCGGGCTAATTCTGGCGACACTTGCTCATCGGCATCGATACACAACACCCAATCGTGCAAGGCTTGTTCGACCGCAAATTGTTTTTGCGGACCAAAGCCGAGCCAGGTGCGATGGATTACCCGTGCGCCGTGCGCTTGTGCAATCGCCACGGTGGTATCGGTGCTGCCGGAATCGACCACCAAAAGATCGTCGGCAAACGCCACGCTCGCCAAACAAGCTGCCAGTGAATCTGCAGCGTTGTGCACGATTAACACGACCGATAAGCGAAGGCGGCTTGGCTCGGCGGCGGGGGTGTACGAGGTCGACAAAAGAGGGTTTCCCGTATAATTGGTGTTCTTTAGTAACCGCCATTTTAGCCGACCCGCCCCGCGTGATTTCGGTTTTGTGCGGTCCTTTGAGCCGGGCGCCATGCGCATTTTGTTCGTCAAGACCTCTTCGCTCGGCGATGTCCTGCATCAGTTACCCGCAGTGGCCGATGTTTGTCGCGCACTGCCAAACGCACAGATCGATTGGGTGGTGGAGTTGCCATTTGATGTGTTGCCTGCGATGCATCCACAGGTGTCGACGGTGTTTCCGGTAGCGATACGTCAATGGCGGCGGCGTTTTTTAACTAGACAGACTTGGCGCGACATGCGCGCGTGTCGAGATGCATTGCGTCGTCAAACCTATGACGCGGTGATTGACACACAAGGCTTACTCAAAAGCGCATTGATTAGTTTGCAAGCGCTTGGGGTACGGCATGGCTACGATTACGCGAGTGCGCGCGAACCGATCGCTTCGTGGTGGTATGACGTCAAACATACGGTGTCACGTCAACAACATGCAGTTCAGAGAAACCGTCAGTTGGTAGCGCAGGCCTTGAGCCTTCCACAACCACGAGCCGCAAGCTGCGACTATGGGCTTCAGGTAAATACCCCCAATCCGTTTACATGTGATGGGCCATACGCCGTGTTACTCAGCATGAGTAGTCGCGATGAAAAGTTATGGCCCGAAGCGGAGTGGGTGCGTCTGGTACAACACCTCAGTACCCAAGGCATTACATCGGTCTTGCCATGGGGAAATTCGCGTGAACAAGCACGTGTCGAACGCATCGTGGCTGCAGCAGGTGTTGGCGTGGTGCCGGCGTTCCTTACGTTGCCTCGCGTCGCTGCGTTACTTGCAGATGCACGGTATGTGATTGGTGTGGACACTGGGTTAACGCATTTGGGCGTCGCCTTGGGTCGACCGAGTGTAGGAATTTATGTCAGCACCGATCCGGCCTACACTGGCTTATACGGCGAAAGCGTGATTGCAAATCTAGGCGGCCCACAAGCAGTACCGAGCGCGCAGGCGGTGTTTGAGATCTTAGAAAGGCACGCATGATTTCGCGCGCAATCTATACGTTGTTATTGTGGCTTGGCTTACCGTGGATTTTGTTGCGCGTATGGCGACGGAGTCGTCGCGAACCTGCGTATGCACAGCATTTGTCTGAACGCTTTGGCCGCATCAAGTTGCGCAGTACGCGTCCAGTCCTTTGGATTCATGCGGTCTCGGTAGGCGAAGTGCGTGCCAGCGCGCCCCTGGTACAAGCGCTACTTGAAGCACTGGCGCATCATGACGTGTTGATCACTTGTATGACTGCCGCTGGCAGAACGACGATTGCGCAAGTGTTTGGTGATCGTGTGCAAGCGGCTTTTTTACCCTACGATTTTCCGTTTGCTGTACAGCGTTTTTTATCTACCGTACAACCGAAAATCGCGGTGATGATAGAAACTGAGGTTTGGTTTAACTTGCTTGCCGCATGTCGCGAGAAACACATCCCTGTGGTACTTGCCAATGCACGCTTGTCTGCAAATTCTGCACGCGCGTATGCACGTTTGGCTTGGTTGAGTCGACCCGCATTCAATACGTTTTCGTTTGTCTGCGCCCAGCATGAGGCCGATGCACTTCGGCTGGCGCGGCTAGGCGCGCATCGTATTCAAGTGCTGGGTAATTTAAAGTTTGATGTTGCACTCAATGCAGCGCAGCGAGATGCTGGCCAGGCGCTCCGAGTACAACTGACCCACCGACGAGTGGTGTTGTTAGCTAGCACGCGTGAAGCAGAAGAGGCGTTACTGCTCGATGCGTTGCTACCTGTACTACCGACAGACACGTTGATTTGTATTGTGCCGCGCCACCCGCAGCGCTTTGAAGAGGTGGCGCAACTTTGTTTGGCGCGTGGCCTGCGCGTTGCACGACGGAGTCATGGGCAATCTGTTGGTGATGCGCAGGTGTTGCTGGGCGATACCATGGGAGAGATGGCTTTTTACATCGCGCTTGCGGATGTGGCCTTGATGGGAGGCAGCTTTTTACGCTTGGGCGGGCAGAACTTGATTGAAGTGTGTGCGCAAGGCGTGCCGGTAATTAGCGGACCACATAGTTTTAATTTTAAAGCCGTGACACAAGAAGCCGCGCGTCGCGGCGCACTCATTCAAGTTGCCGACGCCAGCGCTGCTGCAACCAACACCAACGCGCTGCTGAACGATGAGGCTCTACGAAAGAAAATGGGCGTCGCTGGAATCGCGCTATGTCAAAAACACCGAGGCGCAACACAGCGCCATTTGGACTTGATGCTCGAGTTACTGAGCGCCTAAGGTGCTAATGCCTTGTTGTATTCCTCGAGATCTGGCTCAGCTAAACCACCAACCGCCGCTTTGAGCTTCAAAAAATTGGTAATGGTGTTGTAGCGAGCGACTGCAAGATCGCGTCGAGTAGAAAAAAGCTGCTGTTGTGCGTTGAGTACGTCGATGTTGATGCGTACACCCACCTCATAGCCCAACTTGTTTGAATCAAGCGCCGATTGACTCGAAACCAGCGCGGCTTCCAAGGCGCGCACTTGAGCGATGCCGTTGATCACGCCCAGATACGACTGTTGCGATGTCAATGCGCTGGTGCGGCGCACGTTTTCTAGATCGTCGCGCGCCTTCATGGCCAGCGCTGCGGTTTCGCGTTCACGTGAATAAATGACCCCGCCTGCATACAAGGGCACAGCCACTTGGAGTTGTAGCGAACTTGCGGTGGTGTTGGTGCCCAGCGCAGTGATGGTGCTACCAGTTTGACCGGTCAAACCGTAGCTCGCTACTAAATCGAGGGTGGGGTAATGTCCGGCGCGCTGTTTTTTTGCTTCGAGCTGCGCAATTTCTGCTACAGCTTCTTGCGCGAGTACGCTGAAGCTTTGTTTCGTGGCAAGTTCGACCCAAGACTCCATTTTTGCCGGCGCAGGTGGCGAGAGCTTGATCTCGGGTTTAAGCGGTTTTAATACCTCGTAGTTTTTTCCGGTGATCTGTGCCAAGTTACGTCGTTTGACTTCGAGGTCGTTGAGCGCGGTGATTTCTTGTGCGCTCGACAAATCAAACCGCGCTTGTGCTTCATGAGTATCGGTGATGGTGGCCGTACCAACTTCGAAGTTGCGTTTTGCTTGTGCCAGTTGTTCAGAAATGGCTTCTTTTTGCGCGCGAGTCAGCGCCAAGGTGTCTTGTGCTGACAGCACATCAAAGTAGGCTTGCGCAACACGCAAGATGAGATCTTGCGTCGCCACCGAAAACAAAGCTTCGGCTTGTTTGACTTGGTATTCACCTTGATCCCACGTGATTTTGTTTTGTGCACGATAGACCGGTTGCGTCAGCGTAAACGTGTAGTTGGCGTTGCTGATTGAGCGGCTGTAGGCCGAACTGGTATTGCCAGAGCGTGGCTCTACATCGTAGTTGGCGCGTGTGCCGTAACCGGTGAGGTTGAGCGTGGGCAGCACGCCTGCCAGACCCTGCGGCAGTTTTTCGATGCCCGCTTGTAAGGCATAACGTGCGGCGGAATATTGTGCATCGTAGGCACGCGCATCGCGATAAACCTGCAACAGGTCTTCGGCGGCTGCCTGACTGGCAAAAGCGGTAGCGATAGCGGCGATAAGCAAACGGCGTTTCATGGAAATTCCAGTGGCGAGAATGACGTCGAGTAAAAATTAATAAGTCGGCATGGCGGGGTCGACCTTGAGCGCCCATGCGTTGACGCCCCCCGTGAGGTTGTAGACCTGTGAGAAGCCATGTTGTT
Organism: uncultured bacterium; assembly: GCA_963923385.1. Taxonomy (GTDB): domain Bacteria; phylum Pseudomonadota; class Gammaproteobacteria; order Burkholderiales; family SG8-39; genus SZAS-79. The sequence continues at coordinate 8,999 of CAWUMP010000029.1, forward strand.
GCAAATAGTTGGCCACCTGCATGCTGCGCCCGCCGTGGTGACAGATCACCACCGTTTGCGCTTGTCGATCGAGCGTATCGATTTGCGCCGGGATGGTATTCATCGGAATCAAGGTTGCGCCGGCAATATGCGCGGTTTCAAATTCCCAAGGTTCGCGCACGTCCAGTAAAACGGGCGCAGGACGGGCGGCATCATTGAGCCAGGCGTGTAATTCGGTGGGCGTGATGGTGTTCATGTGAATTGAAAGCGCGGTGCTTGCATGGCATGAGCGAGCGGCGCGAGCATCGTATCGAACAAGTCTGTTTCTGTATGACCACCCGCGGCATCGCTGGTATATAAACGTGCCACCATGATCGGGGCATCGCCAACCACCGCAAACAAACGTCCGCCGGGTGCGAGCTGGGCCAACAATTCGTTCGGCAGAATAGGGGTCGAACCACCGAGCACAATGGCATCGTAGGGCGCGTGATCCGCCCAACCTCGCGAGGCATCACCCGTAATGAGCTGTACATTGTCGATGCCATGACGCGCGAGGTTGTTGCGTGCAAACGCGGCTAAGGTCGGATTGATTTCGACGGAAACAACTTGGGCTGCACGGTGCGCGAGTAACGCGGTGAGATAACCGCTGCCAGTGCCTACCTCAAGAACGCGATCCGATTTTTTTAAATGCAAGGCTTGCAAAATGCGTGCTTCAACGCGTGGCGCTAACATGTGTGCACCATGTCGCGTATCGGCTTCGAGCGGGATTTCTAGATCAGTAAACGCCAGCGCGCGATGGATCGAGGGAACAAACTGCTCGCGTGGCACGACGTAAAGTAAATCGAGCACGGATTGGTCGAGCACGTCCCACGGACGAATTTGTTGCTCGACCATATTGAATCGGGCTTGTTCGATGTTCAATGCTGCGGATGCGGTCATGGGTCACTCAACCATTCTTCAAGCGGGGCTTGGAGCGGGATTCGGCAGAATACCGAGCGGAACTGATTAGTTTACCAAAGCGCTGCCGAGCGGGGGATGTTTGCGCCTATAATCAGACGGATGTCAGCGTAGGGGTCCTGTTTGGCCGGGTTGGATCGGGCGGACGGGTGAGAGAGTCCCTTTGAACCTGATGCGGGTAATGCCGTCGCAGGGAAGCGTTGGTCGGCGGGTGGTGATACCCGACGCGTCTGCGCTCCTGTGGCCTTTTTAAGGAGCTATTGATGAACGCCAATCCTAAATTTCTTGCGGCCACCGCACAGGTGGACGCCGCTGCGGTCTCGCCGCTACCCAATTCTCGCAAGGTCTATGTCACCGGCTCGCGCCCAGACATTCGGGTGCCGATGCGTGAAATTTCTCAGTCCGACACGCCGGCCATGATGGGCGGCACGGCAACCGCAGAAAAAAATCCGCCAATTTGGGTGTATGACACCTCCGGCCCGTATACCGATCCTGCCGTCAATATCGATATTCGTTCGGGCTTACCGTCGGTGCGTGGCGCGTGGATTGAGGCGCGTGGCGATAGCGAGCAGCTCGACGGTCCCAGTTCGGTGTTTGGTGTGGAGCGTTTAAAAGACCCCAAGCTGGCTGAATTACGTTTTAACTTGGGGCGCAAACCGCGCCGTGCCAAGGCCGGCATGAATGTGACGCAGATGCATTACGCGCGGCGCGGCATCATCACCCAAGAAATGGAATACATCGCGATACGTGAGCAACTGCAACGTGAGCAATATCTCGCGAATTTAAAAAATACTGGCCCCAACGGCGCAAAGTTGGCTGAGCTGATGATGCGACAGCATCGTGGCCAGGGGTTTGGTGCGGTGATCCCTGAACACATTACGCCAGAGTTTGTGCGTAGCGAAGTGGCGCGTGGTCGCGCGATTATTCCGGCCAACATCAATCACCCCGAAGTTGAGCCCATGATCATCGGCCGAAATTTTCTAGTGAAAATCAACGCCAACATTGGTAACTCGGCGGTGTCTTCATCGATTGGTGAAGAGGTCGAAAAAATGACTTGGTCGATTCGCTGGGGCGGTGACACGGTGATGGATTTGTCGACCGGCAAGCACATTCATGAAACGCGCGAATGGATTTTGCGTAATTCGCCTGTGCCGATTGGCACGGTACCAATTTACCAAGCGCTAGAAAAAGTTGATGGCAAGGCCGAAGAGCTCACCTGGGAAATGTTTCGCGACACACTGATTGAACAAGCAGAGCAAGGCGTGGATTACTTTACCGTGCATGCAGGCGTTCGCTTGCAATACGTGCCGCTGACCGCCAAACGTATGACGGGTATCGTCTCGCGCGGCGGATCAATCATGGCCAAATGGTGTTTAGCGCATCACAAAGAAAATTTTCTATACACGCACTTTGAAGAGTTGTGCGAGATCATGCGTGCCTATGATGTGTCGTTTTCATTGGGCGATGGTTTGCGCCCAGGCTCGGTGTGGGATGCCAACGATGAAGCGCAGCTTGGTGAATTAAAAACCTTGGGTGAGCTCACGCAAGTGGCATGGAAGCACGATGTACAGGTCATGATTGAAGGCCCCGGACACGTGCCGATGCAACTGATCAAAGAAAATATGGATAAGCAACTCGAGTGGTGCGATGAAGCGCCGTTCTATACCTTGGGCCCACTCACCACCGACATTGCGCCCGGGTACGATCACATCACTTCAGCAATTGGTGCGGCACAAATCGGTTGGTATGGCACCGCGATGTTGTGTTACGTCACCCCCAAAGAGCATTTGGGTTTACCTAATAAAAAAGACGTCAAAGATGGCATCATGGCTTACAAAATTGCGGCGCATGCAGCCGATCTTGCGAAAGGTCATCCGGGAGCGCAAATTCGCGATAATGCGGTGTCCAAAGCGCGCTTCGAATTTCGTTGGGAAGACCAATTCAATTTGGGCTTAGATCCAGACACCGCGCGGGAATTTCACGATGAAACCTTACCCAAAGATTCGGCCAAAGTAGCGCATTTTTGTTCGATGTGCGGCCCTCATTTTTGCTCGATGAAAATTACCCAAGACGTGCGCGACTACGCGGAAAAACAAGGCGTTTCAGCGCAAGATGCACTGAACAAAGGGATGGAAGAAAAATCGATCGAATTTATCAAAAAGGGCGCGCAGATTTATCACAAGCAATAATTACGTCGCGCTGATGACGAAATCAATGATCATGTTTTTTGAGGGTACGTGATGTCAGAGCAAAGTTTGCGCGGACGCTGCGCGGTGGTGACTGGTTCCACAAGTGGTATCGGTTTGGGCTTGGCCACCCGCTTGGCGCAAGCTGGCGCAAATGTCATGTTGAATGGTTTGGGCGACGCAGCCGAGATCGCGCGTATTCAACAATCGCTCACCGCGCTCGGTGTGAAGGTGGCTTATCACGCCGCGGATATGACGCGTCCGGCAGAAATTGCTGACTTAATTGCAACGGCTGAAAAAGAATTGGGCGCAGTTGATGTGCTCGTGAGTAATGCCGGCGTGCAACACGTTGCACCGGTGGTCTCTTTTCCGGATGCGCAATGGGAACGCATCATTTCAATTAATCTATCCGCGGCGTTTTATGCCGCCAAAGCAGCGCTGCCTGGCATGCTTACACGAGGCTGGGGACGCATCATCAACATTGCATCGGTACACGGTTTAGTGGCATCTGCAAACAAATCTGCTTACGTTGCAGCCAAGCACGGTGTCGTTGGTTTGACCAAAGTCATCGCACTCGAAACTGCTGAAACGCCTGTCACATGTAATGCGATTTGCCCAGGTTGGGTGCTCACGCCGTTGGTCGATCAACAAATCCGTGCGCGCGCGAAAGCCGAAGGTAAAAGCTACGAAGCAGCGAAGCTCGAGTTGGTTGGTGAAAAACATCCATCAAAAGAATTTGTGACCCCAGAACAGTTGGCAGATTTAGCGTTGTTTTTATGTTCCCCTGGCGCTGCGCAAATGCGCGGTCAAGCGTTGGCCATGGATGGTGGCTGGACAGCGCAATAACGCGCATACAAGAAAGCATGATTGATGTATGAGTTGATTGCTGCCCTGATTCTTGGCGTTGTTGAAGGGCTCACAGAATTTCTGCCGATCTCGAGCACAGGGCATTTAATTTTGGCGGGTGCCTTACTGGGAGTGGATGATGAGCGTGGCAAAGTATTTTTCATGGTCATTCAAACAGGCGCCATGCTGGCCATCGTTTGGGAATATCGTCAGCGTTTTGCACAGGTGCTGCGTGGCGTATTGAGGCATCGTGATCCACTTGCGTTGCGGTTTGCCATCAATGTGTTGATTGCATTCATGCCTGCGGCGGTATTGGGTGTGTTGTTTGGCAAACTCATCAAAGCGCAGTTATTTGCACCAGTGCCCGTGGCCTGTGCTTTTATTGCTGGTGGTTTGATTATTTTGTGGGTCGAGCGACGCGAGCAATCGCCGCGTATTGAATCTGTCGATGCAATGACTTGGCGTGATGCGCTCAAGGTTGGGTTTGCGCAAGCGTTTGCGTTGATTCCGGGCACATCGCGTTCTGGCGCGACAATTATTGGTGGGATGCTATTTGGACTATCGCGTCGCGTGGCGACAGAGTTTTCTTTTTTTCTTGCCGTGCCGACCTTGGTGGCGGCAGGAGCGTATGACTTACTCAAGCACCGCGAGCTATTGAGCGCAACCGATCTCGGTCGTTTTTCAATTGGGTTTGCAGCAGCGTTTGTATCTGCGTTTTTATGTGTGCGCTGGTTGTTACGTTATATCGCCACGCACGACTTTTGTGTGTTTGCTTGGTACCGCATCGTCTTTGGTCTGCTGGTGTTATTCAGCGCTTGGCGCGGTTGGTTGACTTGGGGCCCAGGTTAGAAATCAAACTTAGGATTGCACCCAAGGTAAGCCAGCAGCCCGCCAACCACCTAACACGTTGCGTTGCCCCGCTGCGTTTTTATCTCCCTCAAAGCCTTGCAAGATATTAAAGGCCGCTTGATACCCAACGCCGGCAGCAGCAATCGCTGCATTGTGTGAGCGTCCACCAGAACGACACAAAAACATCACGGTTTGATCTTTAGGGACGAGCGATTGCAATTGCTCAAGAAAGTCTGGATTCGGCTGGCCGCCGGGCCATCTGTTCCATTCAATTGAGGTGGCGCCTTCGATGCGACCTACCCATTCAAGTTCTGCGGCCGTTCGCACATCGACCAGACGGGCGCCTTGCAACATGAGTAAGTGTGCTTCGCTGGGCAAAACTGCTCCAGCATAGGGGAGGTTTGCCTCGCGGCCGCGTTGTTGGGCTTGTTGCAGGAGGGTCGTGGCTTGATCCAAAAGAGCACCCCGTGGTCTAAAAAGGGTTTTAAAAGTCGGTTAGGGTGAATTATAGTCGCGGCCCCAGAATCCTATTTGCACCAAAACAATGCAATTTAAAGGTAACTCGCATTATTTTGGTGCAAATCAATGCGTCGGCCAACAAGGTAGAATGCACATTGCACCGCGCGGCGGCAGCACGCTTGCGAGGTCTGTTGTTTGGCATGGAAACTGCTCGAATTAACATGCACAAATCAACATAATTATCCTCCCCCTTTTTGCAGCATATTCGTTCACTTACCCCTCCAGGAGATTTGAAGATGGCTATGTCGCCAGCCGATGTAATCAAGATGGCCAAGGAAAAGGAAGTCAAGTTCGTCGACTTCCGCTTTACAGACACTCGCGGCAAGGAGCAGCACGTGTCTGTTCCGGCGCGCTACTTCACCATGGAAAAATTTGAAGAAGGCCATGCCTTCGACGGCTCATCGATTGCTGGTTGGAAGGGCATTCAAGCTTCCGACATGTTGCTGATGCCCGATGCGAGCACAGCCCGTATCGACCCGTTTACCGATGAAGTGGTGTTGAATATCAATTGCGATGTCATCGAGCCTAGCGATGGCACACCGTACGACCGTTGCCCACGCGGCATCGCCAAGCGAGCTGAGGCTTATCTCAAATCTTCAGGCATTGGTGATGTGGCCTACTTTGGTCCTGAACCAGAGTTTTTTGTTTTTGATGGCGTGACCTGGCAAGTTGATATGTCCGGTAGCTCGGTGAAGATTCGCTCAGAAGAAGCCTCGTGGTCATCCAACATCGACTATGAGTCGGGCAACATGGGTCATCGCGCGCCAGTCAAGGGTGGCTACTTTCCGGTTCCTCCCGTCGACACCATGCAGGATCTGCGCAATGCCA
>CAWUMP010000030.1:0-15032 GCA_963923385.1 uncultured bacterium
ATTGCGCTGTATCCACTGTCCGCCTTTCGCGCGATGAACCAGGCGGCGCTCAATGTGTACCAAGCGGTGCGTCGTGATGGAACGCAGCAAAGCGTCGTGAACACCATGCAAACGCGCAACGATTTATACGACTATTTGGGCTATCACACCTTCGAGAAAAAACTCGACGCGCTGTTTGCCAAATCCAAATAAAAAACGCACATAGGAATTGATCCATGAGCGAAGCCCCCGTCGCCCCCAAGCCTAAAAAATCCGTCGCGCTCTCTGGCGTTATTGCCGGTAACACTGCACTGTGCACGGTCGGTCGAACTGGTAATGACTTGCACTATCGCGGCTACGACATCCTCGACTTTGCTGATGAGGCCGAGTTTGAGGAAGTTGCTTATTTGCTGGTGCATGGAAGGTTGCCCAATCCAGCAGAGTTAGCCGGTTACAAAACCAAACTGCGTGCTTTACGCGGCTTACCTGCCAACTTAAAAGCTGCGCTCGAATGGATTCCACCTTCCGCGCATCCGATGGATGTGATGCGCACTGCCGTTTCGGTTCTGGGCAATTTACTCCCTGAAAAAGACGACCACAATTTAGCGGGCGCAAAAGATATCGCCGATCGATTGATGGCCTCGCTCGGTTCGATGCTGCTGTACTGGTATCACTACAGCCACAACGGTAAGCGCATCGAAACCGAAACCGATGACGACTCAATTGGCGGCCACTTCTTGCATTTATTGCATGGTCGTGCACCCTCTGCTGAATGGGTTCGTGCAATGCACACTTCACTCATTCTGTACGCAGAGCACGAATTCAACGCATCCACCTTTACCTGTCGTGTCATTGCAGGCACTGGCTCGGATATGTACAGCGCCATTTGCGGTGGTATTGGTGCACTGCGCGGACCAAAACATGGTGGTGCCAACGAAGTCGCATTCGAGGTGCAATCGCGGTATACCAATGCCAACGAAGCGCAAGCCGATATTGAACGGCGTATTCAAAATAAAGAGATCGTAATTGGCTTTGGGCATCCGGTGTACACCATTGCCGATCCGCGCAATCAAGTGATCAAAGAAGTCGCACGTCGCCTGTCACGCACGGCCAATGACATGCAACTCTTTGATATCGCCGAGCGACTCGAAACCGTGATGTGGCGTGAAAAGAAAATGTTCCCGAATTTGGATTGGTTTAGTGCGGTGAGCTATCACCGCATGGGTATTCCAACAGCAATGTTTACACCCATTTTTGTCATCGCCCGCACCTCGGGTTGGTCGGCGCATGTGACTGAACAACGCATCGATGGCAAGATCATTCGCCCGGGTGCCAATTACACCGGCCCAGATCATCTGAAGTGGACCTCACTCAAAACGCGTAAATAAAACAAGGCATGACCATGGCAGCTTACGAATCTGATATTACGCAATTCATGCGTCAATTCATGACGCAACATCCCGAAGAAATCGCTTCACAAAAAAAAGGACGCGATACGTGGTGGGACAAAGATCCACAAAGTGAACGCTCTGCCCCTGCAGTCGCTCGGCACGCGCCCAAAGCCGGTGGCGCTGAACATACTTTCCAACCCCTGTCTGAACCCAACACCTAAAGCCCCATGTCCGCTCACATCTCCAATGTTCGCCCCAAACCTGAAGCGGTGCTGGTCAAAATCGCTGACTACGCAACCAAATACAAAATCAATTCCGCATCGGCTTACGAAACAGCGCGCTATTGCTTGATCGATACGCTCGGCTGCGGCCTCGAAGCGCTTGAGTACCCAGCGTGTACAAAATTGCTTGGCCCGGTGGTCCCAGGTACGGTCGTTCCGAATGGTGCCAAAGTCCCCGGAACGCAGTTTCAGCTCGACCCGATTCAAGCGGCGTTTAATATCGGCACGATGATTCGTTGGCTTGATTTCAACGACACCTGGTTGGCCGCTGAATGGGGTCACCCCTCGGATAATCTGGGTGGCATTTTGGCTGCGGCAGATTGGCTCTCACGCACCGGCATAGCCAACGGCAAACAACCGCTGTTGATGCAAGATGTGCTCACAGCAATGATCAAGGCCCACGAAATTCAAGGCGTCTTGGCCCTCGAAAATTCATTCAATCGTGTGGGCTTAGATCACGTGGTGCTCGTGAAAGTGGCCTCAACCGCGGTGGTTGCACACATGATTGGTTGCACCTACGACGAAGTGGTCAACGCCGTCTCACAAGCTTGGGTCGATGGACAAAGCTTACGCACGTACCGACACGCCCCGAATACGGGCTCCAGAAAATCTTGGGCTGCAGGCGATGCCACCAGCCGCGCCGTGCGATTAGCGTTAATTTCGCGCACCGGTGAAATGGGTTACCCCTCGGTACTCTCTGCAAAAGGCTGGGGCTTTTACGACGTGCTGTTTAAAGGCAAAGCGTTTGAATTTCAGCGCCCCTTTGGCAGCTATGTCATGGAAAACGTCTTATTCAAAATTTCTTTTCCAGCCGAGTTTCATTCACAAACTGCGGTCGAATGCGCGATGCAAATTCATGGCCAGATGCAGAAGTTGAAAAAAACAGCCGCGGATATCAAGAAAATTTCGATTCGTACGCATGAAGCTTGCATACGCATCATCGACAAAAAAGGTCCGCTGAATAACCCCGCAGACCGCGATCATTGCATTCAATACATGGTGGCAGTGCCACTATTGTTTGGGCGACTCACCGCCAACGACTACGAAGATGCCATCGCCAAAGATCCACGTATCGATGCGTTGCGCGACAAAATCGTGTGCCATGAAGATCCGCGCTTCACCAAGGATTATCACGACCCGAAAAAACGCTCGATCGCCAACGCACTGACAGTGGAGTTTAAAGACGGCAGCAAGCTCGCCGAAGTGGTGTGCGAATACCCGATTGGACATCAACGTCGGCGCAAAGAAGGCATGCCGGTGTTGGTTGAAAAATTTAAAACCAATCTTGCCCGACGCTTTCCACCCAAACAACAGCAGGCCATCCTTGACCTGTGTTTAAACGCCAAAAAACTCGCCGCCACGCCGGTGAATACTTTTGTCGACCTCTTTGTGATCTGACCGGAGCAATCGTATGGCCCACCAACTGCATAACACCCTGCAAGCGCTCACCCTCGCTGGCGGCAAGCACGCCAAATTTTATTCCTTGCCACAACTCGGTCGTGCACTCAACATCGACATGAGTCGCCTACCCGTGTCGATTCGGATCGTTCTCGAGTCGGTCTTACGTAACTGCGACGGTAAAAAAGTCACCGAAGAACACGTGCGTCAGTTAGCCAATTGGAAACCCAACGCCAGTCGGACCGATGAAATTCCGTTTGTTGTCGCGCGCATTGTGTTGCAAGACTTTACCGGTGTGCCTTTACTTGCCGATCTAGCCGCCATGCGTGGTGTGGCAAAAAAAATGGGCAAAAATCCTAAGACCATCGAGCCCTTGGTGCCCGTGGATTTGGTGGTGGATCACTCCGTCCAAATTGATCACTTTGGTGGCAAAAACGCACTCGATCTCAACATGAAATTAGAGTTCTCGCGTAATAGCGAGCGTTATCAGTTCATGAAATGGGGCATGCAAGCGTTTGACACTTTCAAAGTCGTGCCACCAGGCATTGGTATCGTGCATCAGGTGAATCTTGAATATCTGGCCCGAGGCGTACATCAAAAAGATGGCGTGCTCTACCCAGACACATTGGTTGGTACCGATAGCCACACCACCATGATTAACGGGATTGGAGTCGTGGGCTGGGGCGTGGGCGGTATCGAAGCGGAAGCTGGCATGCTCGGGCAACCAGTGTATTTCCTCACGCCTGACGTCGTTGGCGTCAATCTCAAAGGGAAATTACATCCTGCAGTGACGGCAACCGACTTAGTGCTCACGCTCACCGAGATGCTGCGTAAAGCCAAGGTGGTCGGAAAATTTGTTGAGTTTTTTGGTGAAGGTACCGCATCGCTTGCCTTACCGGATCGCGCCACGATCGCCAACATGGCACCAGAGTACGGTGCAACGATGGGCTTTTTTCCGGTGGACGATAAAACCATTGACTACTTCAAAGGCTCAGGCCGCACCGCTGCTGAAATCGATGCCTTTGCAACGTACTTCAAAGCACAAGGTCTGTATGGTGTACCCAAAGACGGCAGCATTGCCTACTCGCAAACACTCGAGTTGGATTTGTCGACGGTATTCCCGTCGCTGGCCGGCCCCAAGCGTCCACAGGATCGGATCAATTTGGATGCAGTGAAGAGCACGTTTACTTCCTTGTTCTCTAAACCGGTTGCAGACAATGGGTTCAACAAACAACCCGCCGATTTACAACGTAGCTATCGTGCATACGATGGCACAGAAATGAAAAACGGCGATGTGCTGATTGCCGCCATCACCTCATGCACCAACACCTCAAACCCCGGTGTGTTACTAGCCGCTGGTTTACTTGCTAAAAAAGCCGTCGAACTTGGCCTCACCGTCAAGCCACACATCAAAACCTCGTTGGCCCCCGGGTCGCGCGTGGTTACCGAATACCTCACCAAAGCCGGCTTGCTGCCTTATTTGGAAAAGCTAGGCTTTTCTGTGGCTGCGTACGGTTGCACCACATGTATCGGTAACGCCGGTCCATTAGCACAAGCGATTGATGAATCCATCGTAAAAAACGACATGGTGTGTGCGGCAGTGCTTTCTGGTAACCGCAACTTTGAAGCGCGGATTCATCCCAACATTCGCGCAAACTTTTTAGCCTCACCGCCGCTGGTGGTGGCGTACGCCATTGCAGGCACGATGCTAAAAGATTTTCGTACCGAGCCGCTGGGCAAATCTAAAGATGGCCAGGATGTGTACATCGGTCACATTTGGCCGACCGCAGATGAAGTGGCTGCGCTGATGAAGTTCGCAATGGACGCAAAGACCTTTCAGCGTTTGTACACCGACCTTGGTAAAGACAATGCGCTCTGGCAAAACGTGCCGAGCAGCGCTGGCCAGGTCTATCCATGGCCCACGTCGACCTACATTGCTGAGCCACCCTTCTTTAAAGACTTCACCATGCAGCCAGCCGCTGTCGCGGCCATTAGTGGTGCCAAAGTGTTGGGTGTGTTTGGTGATTCGGTGACCACCGACCACATTTCGCCAGCCGGAAATATCAAGGCCACCTCACCCGCCGGAATCTTCTTGCAAGAAAACGATGTGGCCGTGAGTGATTTCAATAGCTACGGTGCGCGACGTGGTAACCACGAAGTGATGATGCGCGGCACCTTTGCCAACGTGCGCATTAAAAACTTAATGTTGGGTGGCAAAGAAGGCGGATTGACTAAATACAAAGGTCAAGAGATGCCCATCTACGATGCCGCCATGCACTACATCTCGGATGGCACACCCACCGTCGTGTTCGGTGGTGAAGAATACGGTACCGGTTCATCCCGCGACTGGGCGGCCAAGGGCACGCAACTGTTGGGCGTCAAAGCCGTGATTGCGCGTAGTTTTGAGCGGATTCATCGCTCTAACTTAGTCGGTATGGGGGTGTTACCTTTGCAGTTTATGGGTAACGATTCGGTGCAGAGCTTAGGCATCAAAGGTGACGAGATCATTTCCGTGCTTGGACTGGATGCCATCCGTCCGCAACAAGAACTGACCCTGGTCATTCAACGTGCAGACGGATCGCGCCAAGAAGTGCGCGTGAAAAGTCGTATTGATACCAGCATTGAAGTCGACTACTACCAACACGGCGGGATCTTGCCGTTTGTGTTGCGCGAGTTAATTGCCGCCTAAGTCAAGGTGCGCCAGACGGTTTGACCTTTTGAGTCTTTGTCGATGCCTTTGAGTAGCCGTTCGTGTTCGGCTAACTCTTGGGCATCGGCGTAGATGATTTCCAAACCTGTGGCATCAATCTGCGTGGCACCTTCAGTGTGCTCCGCGGTTGTTTCACGTTCGGCACTAATCAGACTTTCCTGACCGCGCGTCATCGCCAAATACACTTCGGCAAGTAACGCCGCATCCAGCAAAGCGCCGTGCAATGTGCGGTGCGCATTTTCGATGGCATAACGTTCACATAACGCATCCAAACTATTGCGCTTTCCTGGATGGCGTTCGCGGGCTAATGCCAAGGTATCTGTCACGCAGGCCACATGGGTGGCTAGCGGCGGCAGTCCCACTAACTTCAGCTCGCAATCTAAAAATTCCACATCAAATGCAGCGTTATGAATCAGCACTTCAGCGCCCTGCACGAATTCGATAAACGCTTGTGCAATTTGCGCAAACTTCGGCTTGTCAGATAAAAATTCTAAGGTCAAGCCGTGCACGCGTGCTGCACCTTCATCGATGGCACGTTCGGGATTTAAATAATGATGAAAGCGCTGCTCACCAACGCGGCGACTGTTGAGCTCAATACAACCAATCTCAACAATTCGATCACCCAAGCGCGCATTTAAGCCGGTGGTCTCTGTGTCTAAAACGATCTGCCGCATTCTGCTTAAGCCTCCAAACAATCGATCCCTAGGTTGGCCAAGGCATCGGCGCGTTCATTGCCTGGGTGGCCTGCATGCCCCTTTACCCAATGCCAAGCGACCGCATGCGCGAGCGCTGCCGATTCTAAACGTTGCCATAAGTCGACATTTTTGACCGGTTGTTTATCTGCGGTTTTCCATCCGCGTCGCTTCCAACCATGAATCCATTCGGACATCCCTTTTTGTACATATTGCGAATCGGTATACAAATCGATCGACTGCCCTGCTGGTAATGACTCAAGCGCACGAATCACCGCCATCAGCTCCATGCGGTTGTTCGTCGTGGCAGTTTCGCCGCCATATAGTTCTTCGTACTGCCCTGACCGCTCGATCAGTGCGCCCCACCCGCCTGGACCAGGATTGCCTTTGCAAGCACCATCGGCATAGATCACCACTCTTGAATCGCTCATCACAGCCTTCTTAAATTCAGTCCACGTGTGGGTGTTGCGTCACTCACACACGCTCAGGTTGATTCGATAAACAGACACCCGTTTCTCTTTGACGCGCCATCGTTGCCACCGCGGCACGTCGCGCACGTTCAGTGCGTCGCATCGGCGTGAGCATGCGCATGCCGAGCGTACGTTTGACGGCGCGCACCACATACACACTTCCAGCAATCGGCCACCATCTTGCCCCTGCCGGCTCCAAAAAACGACAGCGCGATAACCACTGCGGCGAAGAAAAAGGCGGCGCATAACATCCAAACTGACCACCATTTAATTCAAAGCCCAGTAATTGCAGCCAATCTTTCAAACGCAACAAACCAATGAATTGGCCCGACCATGGACCCTCGCGAAGCTTGCGCGTCTGACGTGGCATCATCCATTGACGCAACCCCCATAGCGAAAGCGTATTAAAACCAGCGATCACCACCTGACCTTCTGGCACCAACACACGCTCAAGCTCGCGTAACAATTGATGGGGTTGTTCACTAAACTCCAACACATGCGCAAGCACCACCAGATCGATTGACTGGGTTGCGATCGGCCATTGCATGAGTTCACCGCGGACTTGGCACGCCGCTTGTGGCCCCAATACAAAACGCGTGGGCATGCGGTTCATGCGCAGGTAATCAATTTCTGGTGTCCCAATTTGCAACGCGTTGAAGCCAAACACATCCTCGACTGCGGCATCGATTTGCGTCTGCTCCCAAGCAAGTGCGTAGGCCCCTAGAGGTGTTTCACGCCAACGCGCGAGCATTGACTTTTCGCCGCTATCCAACACAATCACGCCCCATGAATACACACCATCCACTGATCATCGAGCCGATCCCCGCCTTTAAGGACAATTACATCTGGGCCTTGCGTCGCGACACGCAACTAGCCATTGTCGATCCGGGTGATGCCGCGCCGGTATTTGCGTACATGCAACAACGGAAATTGACGCTGACTGCCGTTCTCACTACACATCACCATGCCGATCACGTGGGCGGCGTTGCCCAATTGCTCGCACAGCATCCTGTGCCCGTGTTTGGTCCTAAAAATGAACCGATCCAAGTCCTCACGCACGCCGTGAGTGAAGGTGACGAGGTCGAGATCCCGCAACTTGCTGTGCGCTTTCGTGTCATTGATGTTCCAGGCCACACCCGCGCGCACATTGCCTATTATGGCGCAGGCGCTCTGTTCTGTGGTGACACCCTGTTTGCCTGTGGCTGCGGACGCTTGTTCGAAGGCACGCCAGCGCAAATGCGCACATCGCTGACCAAATTACGCGATTTACCCGATGACACCCTGGTGTATTGCGCCCACGAATACACCTTGTCGAATATTTCATTTGCACGAATGATTGATCCGAATAACGCCGCATTAATTGAGCGCGAGCGCCGAGACACCGGGTTGCGGGCGGCCAATCGTCCCACCTTGCCCTCTACACTGGGCGAGGAAAAGCGCACCAATCCCTTCTTGCGGTGGGAAACGCCAGAAATCATTCAGGCTGCGCAGCAGCATTTGGGCGCCCCCGCAGGCTCCCCAGATCAGGTCTTTGCTGCAATCCGTGATTGGAAGAACCGCGCCTAGGGGCTAAAATCGCGGTTTCCTCTTCAGGCGCTCGCCCCCCGTGCCACGGATCGCAATTTCTCATCAGCGCCACCGCTTCGCCGTTTTGATCTGGCTATGTGCCTGGATCGGCGCCTCGATGTTGTTTGGGTGTGCGGCTCTACCTGAACTTACCCAGAGCCCCGCGCCAACCAAAACGGAAAATGCAGACGCGCTGCGTACACTGGCCAGCGCAACGCCACGCATCATCGCGCCTGCATCAACACCAACACCAACGAAACCAGCCGCTGGCTCGAGCCTCACGCAGTCTGACCTAGCGCTGCAACCCGCGGGGGTGGGTCCCACACCTGCGCCGGCTGCTACAGCCCTACCGCCGCTGGATGTAGAACGTCAAGACGTGCACGATACACAGCGCGGCGTGGCAAAAGTGGATCGCACCACACCACCGGATGATTTATGGGAACGCATTCGCGGTGGCTTTGGGATGCCAAACCTCGACACACCGATTGTGCAAGATCGCACCGCTTGGTACGCCGCACGACCCGAATATCTCAAACGTACCTTCGAGCGCAGTCGGCGCTACTTGTTTCATATCGTCGATGAGCTTGAAAAACGCGGCATGCCCACCGAGATCGCATTGCTACCGATGGTCGAGAGTTCGTTTAACCCCATGGCGTACTCTCGAGCGCACGCCTCAGGCTTATGGCAATTCATTCCGGGCACAGGCAAACGCTATGACCTGACGCAAAACTGGTGGTTTGATGGCCGGCGCGACATCGTCGCTTCAACCAGTGCAGCGCTCGATTACTTAAAAACGATTTACGACATGCATGGTGATTGGCATTTGGCGCTCGCCTCCTACAACTGGGGAGAGCATGCAGTTGCACGTGCGATCGAACGTAACAAGGCAGCCGGATTGCCCACCGACTACGCCAATCTCACCATGCCTAACGAAACACGCTATTACGTGCCAAAGCTACAGGCACTGAAAAACATCATCGCCAATCCAGCACCGTTTGGCATTGTGCTTGACCCTATTCCAAATCAACCCTACTTTGCGACGATCACCAAAACACGCGACATCGATGTCAAACTCGCCGCACAGTTAGCCGAAATGTCGGTGGAAGAATTTATCGCGCTCAACCCAGGCTTTAATCGACCGATCATTCCTGTCGCCATTAGTGCGCGTATCGTGTTGCCGGCAGACAAAGTCGAAACGTTTCATGCCAATCTACTCAAACACGACAAAGCACTCGTTTCTTGGAAAACCTACACGCCTGCCCCTGGTGAGAAATTAGAAGCGGTTGCTAAAAAATTTAACCTGCCGCTCGCCCGACTCAAAGAAGTTAATGGTATCGGTGCTAAAACCCGCGGCACGCCTTCGGTTCTCGTCGTTCCGCTAAATGGCGCCACACTTGATACCGCACGGCTGCCACTCATGTACGCGCCCCCTATCCCAGTGGCGCGCAACACCACGCCAGCAGTCCATACCGTCAAGTCAGGAGAAACGCTAGCTTCGATCGCCACGCGCTATGGCGTGAGCATTGACGATCTTAAACGCTGGAATCAGATTGGTCGTGTGACCCCAGGACAACATCTAAAAGTCCAAGCACCACGAAGCACCCACGCCAGCGATCACGCGCACGCCGTACAAAAGCCGAACAAGAAAACGCGTCATGCCAACAAAAAACCTGCACCCGTGCGTGTGGCTAAGGCAGATAAGAAAAAACGCTAACGACGTGACGCTGTGTGCTCGATGCGAGGCACTGCAGCCAACAAGCGCTGCGTGTAGGGATGTTGTGGCTGATGCAGCACCGCTGCGGTTGTCCCTTGCTCGACAATGCGGCCCTGATACATCACCGCAACATCATGCGCGAGATAATCCACAACCGCCAGATTGTGCGTAATAAATAAATAAGTCAGGCCCAAGCGTTGCTGCAGATCGCGCAACAAATTAAGAATCTGCGCCTGCACCGATACATCCAGTGCTGAGGTGGGCTCATCACAAACAATCAATGCTGGCTCAACCGCCAGTGCACGCGCAATCGCGATACGTTGTCGTTGTCCACCAGAAAATTCATGTGGATAACGTGACACGGCGCTTTGCGCAATGCCAACTTGATCGAGTAGTTTGCGCACCCGTTGTGCACGATCGGTAGCGTGCGCTGCGACCCCTAGCGATGTCATGCCTTCAAGCAACAGATCGCCAACTTGCATGCGTGGATTCAACGAGGCGTAGGGATCTTGAAAGATAATTTGCATACGCCGCCGATACGCGCGCATGGTACGCGAGCGTAATTGACTGATCTCGGTGGTATCAAAATAAATTTGGCCACGTGCTTGCGAGAGCAAGCGCAAGATGGCCAGTCCAACAGTCGTTTTCCCGCTGCCCGATTCACCCACCAAGGCCAACGTTCGACCACGCAACAGATCAAACGACACACCATCGACCGCACGCACCCAAGAACGTGGACGACGTAATAATCCACCGCGAATTGGAAAATGCACAACGAGATCTCGTACTTTGACTAATGGCGTAGCAGCACGCGTTGGTCGATCGGTCGACGCATTGAGCAGCGCGAGATCGGACTCCTCGGGAGGGTCCTCTGGTACAGCGTCCAATACGCAGCGCACCCATCGCGCTTGCTCCACCTCGCGTAAAGGTGGCGCAATCGCTACGCAGCTGGCTTGCTTCCAAGCGCAGCGTTCAGCAAATCGACAACCGACAAACGGTTGATCTAAACTCGGGACTTGCCCTGGAATCACACGTAAATCACGGCCCCGTTTATCGAGCGTCGGTAAGGCAGCAAATAATTGACGTGCGTAGGGATGATGTGGCGTTGAAAAAAACGCTTCGCGTGTTGCGACTTCAACAATTTGTCCGGCGTACATGAGCGCCACCCGATGCGCCATTTGTGCCACCACACCAAGATCGTGTGTGATTAACAACATCGCCATACCGCGCGCCTGTTGTAATTCTCGTAACAGATCGAGTAATTGCGCTTGTAAGGTGACATCAAGTGCAGTACTCGGTTCATCAGCAATTAAAACTTCTGGATCGGCGGCTAACGCTAAGGCAATCATTGCGCGCTGTTTTAATCCACCCGAGAGCTGAAACGGAAAGGCATCAATCCGCGTCTGCGGATCGGGGATCCCCACATCCACAAGCAGTGATATCACCCGTTCGCGCAAGGGTGCGCCGTGTAATGCGTAATGTCGTTGTAACACTTCACCGATTTGCGCACCGATGGTGAGAACAGGATTGAATGCACTAGCCGGTTCTTGAAAAATCATGGCAATACGTCGGCCACGCAGACGACGCATTTGTGCTTCGGGTAACTGCACTAACTCACGACCAGAAAAATGGATTTCACCGGCAGCAATGCGGGCCGATTCAGGCAATAGGCGCATCAGCGTCAATGCCGTCATCGACTTTCCACAACCAGATTCACCAACCAACGCGAGCGTTTCTCCGGCATACAACGCGAGATCAACACCATCGACAGGACGTATCACACCATGATCGGTATCGATTTCAGTGCAAACCCTCTGCACATGTAAGATGGGTGCGCGCATATCAGTCTGACGGTGCATGACGCAAACGCGGATCAAAGCCATCACGTACAGCATCGGCAAACAAGTTCGCTGACAACACCAGTACAAACATCGCGATAAACACTGTTGCCAAGGGCCACCAGACCATCGGCTCTCGCGCCATTTCTAAACGCGCTGCATTGATCATCGTGCCAAAACTCGTGGTCGATGGATCCACACCCACCCCCACATAAGACAACACCGCTTCTGCCAGGACCAACCCTGAAAAATCCATGACCAACGAAATAATCACCAAGTGCATTACGTTCGGCAATAAATGGCGCAGCAAAATACGCGGATGCGAGACCCCAAATGCATGCGCCGCCTGAATGTAATCTAGCGTTGAGAGCTTGAGTGTTTCACCTCGCAATAAACGCGCTAAACCTGTCCAATTGGTTAGCCCAAGAATCAAGCATAAAAACAATAATCGTAGATCAGCACGCTGGGCTGCAGTTGGAAATAAGTTTGGATGCGTATCGATATACACCTGCATGAGCAATACCGTCGCAGCAATAAGTAACACACCAGGGATGGAATTGAGCGTGGTATAAAAATACTGAATCAAATCATCGACCCAGCCACGAAAATAGCCTGCCATCATTCCCAACACCACGCCTAAAGGTAGCATCACCAACGTGGCAAGCGTACCAATCGCCAAACTCGTACGCACACTCTTTAAGGCGAGGTACAACACATCTTGGCCGACTTTATCCGTACCAAATACGTGATAGTGCGTTGAAAGAAATAACACCGGCACACACCATGCAGATAGCACCCCGATCGTCCACCACGCAGTACGCAGTTTGATTTGTGGCATGCGTGCATACCAAGTACGCACATACAGACCAACGACACACCAGCCCAAGATGGCTACGATCAGCCCTGCGCCAGCGCGCTGCACAACGTCTGTCCACACATGCGATGGATCTGCCAAATGCGCGCCACCGTAACGTAAACGCACAAACACGCGCCGTACGCCGCCATCGGCATGATCGATGGTTTCACGCATGAAGCTATGCGTCGCCAGCGGTGCGGAATAGGTTTTCTCGTTGCGCTCACGCAAGTGGGGCAGTAACCAATCTAAGGCCGAACGTATTTCACCTGAATAGCGTTGCTCGGCGCTGGTTGTCGACAATTGCGCTCGGTAATGTAAGGAATCCAATAGACCAATCAATGCAAAAGCCAACAACACCACCGCTGCGATCACCGCACTGCGTTGCGAAAACACACGCCGCCATGGCGTTCTGCGATGGGCATCGAAAAGGCAATAGCCAACGTAAAGCAGCCAGGCGGCGCACAACAGCCAAACCAGCCCATCGGTCCACAGAACCACCCACATCACCAGACGCGCCTCATTCGAGCCGCACCCGTGGATCAACCCAGGTATATGAAAGGTCGGTCAACAATAGGCCCAGCACATACAACAGTGAACCGACAAACACCATCGCGCGCACAACGGCAAAGTCTTGTGACTGAATCGCATCAATGGTGTAACTACCCAACCCGGGAATACCAAAAAACGATTCACTCACCAAACTGCCCATAAAGAGCAAGGGGATCACCACCACTGCACCTGTCAAAATCGGAATCAAAGCATTTCCCAAAACATGCCGAAACATCACCGCAACTTCCGAGATGCCTTTCGCTCGGGCGGTGCGAACATAGTCTTTGCTCATTTCTTCTAAAAATATACTGCGATACCAACGCGTGCCAGAACCCACCCCACTTATCACACCAATACACACCGGCAAAATCAAAAATCGCCAGGCATCCAAGGTATCGATATATCCTGAGATGGGGACCAGCGACCAAAGTTTTGAAATTAAATACTGCCCACCAATGATGTAAAACAATCCAGAGATCGACATCATCGCCACACAAACCACCACCGTCCAAAAGTCGATTCGCGTGGCCCGAAAAAAGGCAACGAACAGCGCTAAGGTGATATTGACTGCCATCCCTACAATAAACACCGGGATGGCTAACGCCAGGCTTGGGCCCATCCGAGTACGCATTTCTGTCGCGATATCGCGTTGATCATCGGCACGCCCAAAATCAAACACAAACAAACGCGCAGATTTTTCAAAGAACACCGTCTGCGTTGCTTGTGCAATACCAGTCTGTGTGTCGTTCCAAAGCAGTGGTTTGTCGTAACCGCGCTCTACCTTCCATTTTTGAATCGCTTCGGGCGTGACACGTTTTGCCCCTAACTGCATCCGCGCCATGTCATCTGGCGTATTCACCACGAAAAACAAAACAAACGTGAGCAGATTCACCCCTAGCAATACCGGAATGGCATACAACACACGACGAAAAATATAACCAGTCATGCGGCAATGCGCTCTCGTGCGCCACGTTGTTCACGTTGACGGTAAGTGACGAATGCCGCACCCACCATGGCACTCACCACACCAAGAAGTAGCGCCAATGACCATCGTACGGGTTGATTCCATGCGCGTCGTTTTTCTTGGCGTTGCGCGACATCAAGGCGTAAATACTTCACATTGTTGCGCGCCATTTGATTCGGTTTGCTGTTGCTGAGCCAGGCGTGGTTCAAGCTATATTCTTTTGGATGAAAGCCCCAAAGCCAAGGCGCATCTTGTCGTGCAATCTGTACCATCCGATCAATCAGTACTTGTCGTTCAGCAGAATTAGGCATCGCTTTTACCCGATCAAACAAGCGATCGTATTCAGGTTGGCTGTAATTCGATTTATTTTCTCCTTCACCACGCGCACGCGCTTGGCGTCCATCTAAAAGAAAAAGAAAATTTTCTGGGTCTGGATAGTCGGCATTCCAACCTAAAGTAAAGAGCTGTTGGCTACCTTTGCGTAGCTTTTCTTGGAAGCGATTCCAATCCGAATCACGCACTTCAAGTTGGATAGATAACTTGGCCAATTGTTTCCGCCACCAATCTAAGCGCGCTTTATCACCCGGACCGCGGGCAACGGTATCGAGTGCAAGCACTAAGGGC